>NZ_RZRX01000124.1:0-17966 GCF_003997405.1 Mesorhizobium sp. M2A.F.Ca.ET.042.01.1.1 | reverse complement strand
CGATATCTGGATGTGAACGTTGCGCTCGTATCCATCCTCCGCAATCGCAGGGAGGCCGCAGACTGCATCAGCTGCGGCCGATCCCGAGGTTGACAATACCGCTCAATACGACGACGGCCACGGAGCGCCTCCGATTGCGACCTCGTTCGTGGGGCCTTGGTCTCACGACACCATCATACTCAACCTCGTTGCCTCACCTGCACCAACGACTATGCAGCCGTGGAACGACGATACGGCGCATTCTCGCATTAGAGCCCACAAAAGACTCGGGCATCTTGCTGACGCGGCGTGACATCAATCGGGTCATAAAGCCGCGACTGATGAGGGGAGCCGCTCCATTATCGGCGCTCCTGTTTGGGACTCTTTCCGAACACAGCAGCATATGCTCGAGAAAAATGAGACGTGCTGGAAAACCCTGTCGCGACCGCTATTTCGGAGATCGACAGCGGACTCTGTTGCAATAATCGCT
Organism: Mesorhizobium sp. M2A.F.Ca.ET.042.01.1.1; assembly: GCF_003997405.1. Classification (NCBI taxonomy): domain Bacteria; kingdom Pseudomonadati; phylum Pseudomonadota; class Alphaproteobacteria; order Hyphomicrobiales; family Phyllobacteriaceae; genus Mesorhizobium; species Mesorhizobium sp. M2A.F.Ca.ET.042.01.1.1. The sequence goes on along the minus strand of NZ_RZRX01000124.1, from coordinate 17,497 downwards.
TCGCATGAGCGAGCCTGAAATTTCGATAGACTTCCGAGTATCCGGCATTGAGGTAGCCGGCGAAGAGGCGATCCAGATGGCGCTGGCTGACACCGGCATACATCGCCATCTGGCCCCGGTCCAAGGGCTGTTCGATCGCCGCTTCCATCTTTTCCAAGACGTTAAGAAGGACCGGATGGTTGACGCGAAACCGTTCGGCGGTAGACGCGCGCTGCGGCGCTGCCGGCTCAGCAACGGCGGTGTGCAGATACCAATCGCTCACGCGCCGTGCGAAGTCCGCTCCCATCCGCTCGGAAATCAGCGCGTGCATCATATCCAGCGGTGCCACGCCGCCGCCGCAAGTAATGCGATTTCCGTCCAATACGAAGCGTGCCTGCCTGGGGTTTAGATGGGGAAACGCTTCGATCAGCGCGGCAGAATGCTCCCAGTGGATCGTGAAATCGCGCCCGTTCAACAGCCCAGCGGCAGCTAGAATGAACGGTCCACCAGAAATCCCTCCAAGCCGGACCCCGTTTCGCGAGAGTTGGCGCAGGATCGCATAGAGATCGGGTGAGCCGAGAGCCGACGGATTTCCGCCGGCACAGATGAAGACGATATGTCGCGGCGTCGGATCGAGACGCTCGCAAGGAATGATTGCTCCCGATGAACTCGAAACTGGATTCCCATCGAGCGAAAGCGGCGTCACGTCGTACAAAGGCTGACCCGCGAGCAAATTCGCTGCCCGCAATGGCTCAGTCGCCGAGGCATAGGACATTAGCGCAAATCCCGGCAGCAGCAGGAAGCCAATCGATTGCGTCAATCTGCTCGTTTGTTCGGTCATGGCTGCTGGATGACTTTTTCCGTCTCTTTGGTGAAATTCTTAGCGCATAATTTCGGCTAAACAAGGCTGAACGACGTGGAACCCAACAAATGCGCTATTCAGCCCTCTCCATCTTTCTCAACGGTCTCCGCGGCAACGCGACTTGGAAGCCGGCCTGGCGGGACCCGCCGCCCAAGGCCCACTACGACGTTATTGTCGTCGGCGGTGGGGGGCATGGGCTCGCGACCGCCTATTACCTCACCAAGGAATTTGACGTCCGCAATGTAGCCGTTCTGGAGAAGAACTATATCGGCTCCGGGAATGTCGGCCGCAATACGACGATCATCCGCTCGAACTACCTGCTGCCGGGCAACAACCCTTTCTACGAGCTTTCCATGAAGCTCTGGGAGGGTCTGGAGCAGGACTTCAATTTCAACGCCATGGTCTCCCAACGCGGCGTCTTGAATCTCTTCCATTCGGATGCACAGCGTGATGCCTACACGCGACGCGGCAATGCGATGCGGCTTCACGGCGTCGATGCCGATCTGCTCGACCGGGCCCAGGTGCGAGAGAAGCTTCCCTTTCTGAATTTCGACGATGCGCGCTTCCCCATTCAGGGCGGGCTTCTGCAGAGGCGCGGCGGAACCGTGCGCCACGATGGCGTCGCTTGGGGATACGCGCGAGGCGCCGATATGCGCGGCGTCGACATCATTCAAGGATGCGAAGTTACCGGCATTCGCCGAGAGAACGGCAAGATCACAGGCGTTGAGACATCGAAGGGCTTTATCGGCTGCGGCAAACTCGCCGTCGCGGTGGCGGGTAATTCCTCGCAAGTTGCAGCAATGGTCGACATGAAGTTGCCGATCGAAAGCCATGTGCTGCAAGCCTTCGTCTCGGAGGGACTAAAACCCTTCATCGATTGCGTCGTCACCTTCGGGGCAGGACACTTCTATGTGTCGCAGTCCGACAAAGGTGGCCTCGTCTTTGGCGGCGATATCGATGGTTATAATTCCTATGCCCAACGCGGCAATCTCGCATGCGTCGAACATGTCATCGAGGCCGGAAAGGCGATGATCCCTTCGCTCTCGCGGGTTCGGGTTCTACGTGCCTGGGGCGGCATCATGGATATGTCTATGGATGGCACGCCGATCATCGACAAAACAGCCATCGACAACCTCTACCTCAATGCAGGGTGGTGTTACGGCGGCTTCAAAGCGACGCCGGCCTCCGGCTTCTGCTTTGCGCACCTGATCGCCAGGAATGAGCCGCATGCCGTGACACGCGAAATGCGTCTCGACCGCTTCGAGCGCGGCTATCTGGTCGACGAAAAGGGCCAGGGCGCCCAACCGAACCTTCATTGATTTCCGGGAAAGCAAGGACACCGAAATGGCAAGCCTCATCCCCTGCCCACATTGCGGGCAACGACCCAAGGAAGAATTCACGATCAAGGGCGCGGCTCTCGCCCGCCCTGCTGCCGACGCACCGCAGGAAACCTGGTTCGATTATGTCTATCTACGTGACAATCCGCGTGGCGCCTATCAGGAATATTGGCATCACACCTCCGGATGCCGCCGCTGGCTGGTGGTGAACCGCGATACCATTACCCATGAGATTGAAGGCGTGCGGGACGCCGCCATCCGTAAGGAGGCTGCGGAATGACCTCCTACCGTCTCGAAAAGGGCGGTCTCGTTGACCGCTCCAAGCAATTGTCCTTCACCCTCGACGGCAAACGTATGATCGGCCTCGAAGGTGATAGTCTCGCATCGGCCTTGCTGGCGAACGGCCGGATGCTGATGGGCCGCTCGTTCAAATACCATCGGCCGCGCGGCGTCCTATCGGCCGGCGCCTCCGAACCCAATGCGCTGATGACCATCGGTCAAGGCGGGCGCACCGAACCCAATACCCGCGCCACCATGCAGGAGCTCTATCAGGGATTGGTGGCGCGAAGCCAGAACCGCTGGCCTTCGCTCGACTTCGATATCGGCGCGTTGAACGGCCTTTTGTCGCCCTTCCTGTCGGCCGGTTTCTATTACAAGACGTTCATGTGGCCGGCAGGTCTTTGGGAAAAGCTCTATGAGCCTTTCATCCGAAAGGCGGCCGGGCTCGGCAAGGCGAGCTACGAGACTGACCCCGACCGCTATGAGAAATCCTGGGCGCATTGCGATCTGCTCATCATCGGCGGCGGCGCCTCCGGCCTGGCCGCGGCGCTGACGGCCGGTCGTGCCGGTGCGCGTGTTATTTTGGTTGACGAAAATTCGATGTTCGGCGGCGGTCTTCTGTTCGAGACCGCCTTGATCGGCGGCCGAGCCACGTCAAGTTTCGTCGCTCAAACACTGGCCGAGCTCGAAACTCTGCCCAATGTACAGCTTATGCCGCGCACGACGGCCTTCGGCTGGTATGACGGCAATGTCTTCGGCGCGGTCGAGCGGGTCCAGAAACATATCGCCGAGCCACGCGCTGAAGAGCCGGTTGAACGGCTGTGGCGTATCGTGGCAAAGCAGGCCATTCTTGCCACCGGCGCGGAGGAGCGGCCGCTGGTTTTTGGCGGCAATGACATTCCCGGCGTGATGATGGCGAGCGCCATGCGCGCCTATCTCAACCGCTACGGCGTGGCCCCTGGCAAATCGGTGGCGATCTTCACTACGAACGACAGTGGTTATGCGCTGGCCCGTGATCTCGAGACGGCCGGTGTGCGGCTTGCGGCGATTATCGACAGCCGACCTTCGGGCGCGGCGGTCGGCGTCTATTCAGGCTCCGCACGGATCGTGCGCGGCGGCTTCGTCTCCGATGCCGGCGGCGGGAAAGCGCTTTCCTCCATCACGATTTTCAAGGACGGCCGGACAGAAAAGCTTGCGGTCGATGCGCTCGCCGTCTCCGGTGGCTTCAGCCCGGTCGTCAATCTTGCCTTTCATCGTGGCGGCAAGTCGCGTTGGTCGGACGCGGATGGCGCCTTCGTGGCGGACGAGGACCGCAATGGCCTTTCATTGGCCGGCGCCAGCGCAACGGCCGGCGGAATCGCTGCATGCCTCGAGGCTGGTTCCGCCAAGGCAGCGGCTCTGCTTAGCTCCCTTGGCTTCAGGGCGGAAGCCGCGGCCTTCGGCACAATTGAAGGCGACATCGTCGCTCCAGCCGGCAATCCGCTTTGGAAGATCCCCGGTGTGAAGGGCAAAGCCTTCATCGATTATCAGAACGACGTCCATCGCAAGGATATCGGCCTCGCGGTACGTGAAGGCTACGGCCATGTCGAGCTTGCCAAGCGCTACACGACCAACGGCATGGCCACGGATCAGGGCAAGCTGTCCAACCTCAATGCCATCGGGCTTCTGGCAGAGGCGCGTGGCGTTTCTCCCGGTGATGTAGGTACGACGACGTTCCGTCCCTTCTATACGCCGGTCTCATTCGGTGCGCTTGCAGGCACGTCGCATGGAAAGCATTTTCAGCCGGTGCGCAAATCGCCGCTACACAAATGGGCGGCAAAGAATGGCGCGACCTTCGTCGAAACCGGTCTCTGGTATCGTTCCGCTTGGTTTCCCAGGCCCGGCGAGACCGGCTGGCGCGAAAGCGTCGACCGTGAAGTGAAGAATGTTCGTATCAATGCCGGGCTCTGCGATGTTTCGATGCTTGGTAAGATTGAGATTACTGGCAAGGATGCAGCGGAATTCCTCGATCGCGTCTATTGCAACGCGTTCAAGAAACTGCCTGTCGGTAAGGCCCGGTACGGCCTCATGCTGCGCGAGGACGGCTTCATCTATGACGACGGCACCACCAGCCGCCTTGAAGAAGACCGCTTCTTCATGACGACCACCACAGCCTATGCGGCTGGCGTCATGAACCATCTCGAATTCTGCTCGCAGGCTCTGTGGCCGGAACTCGATGTGCGGCTTGCTTCCGTCACCGACCAGTGGGCGCAGATGGCGGTTGCCGGACCGAAGGCTCGGCTCATCCTGCAGAAGATCGTCGACGAAGACATTTCCAGCGAAGCCTTCCCTTTTCTTGCCGCCAAGGAGGTTTCGCTGTTCGGCGGCAGGCTGCCGGGACGGTTGTTCCGGATTTCGTTCTCCGGTGAACTTGCCTACGAACTGGCCGTTCCAGCAGGTTTCGGGGAATCTGTGGCAGATGCCCTGATGGAAGCTGGCAAGGAACACGGCATCTGCGCCTATGGTGTTGAGACGCTGTCGGTGCTGCGTATCGAAAAGGGCCATGTCACGCATAACGAGATCAATGGCACGATCGTGCCTACCGATCTCGGTTTCGGCCGCATGGTGTCGGCCACGAAAGCTGATTTCATCGGCAAGCGCATGCTGCAGCGCGAGGGGCTCAACGACCCCAACCGCCATCAGCTTGTCGGCGTTGTGCCGCTCGATCCAGCCATCTCGTTCCGCAGCGGCTCGCATATTCTCGAAAAGGGCGCGGCGGCAACGCTGGAAAACGACCAGGGCTACATCAGCTCAAGCTGCTACTCGCCGCATGTCGGATCGACCATCGGCTTGGCGCTCGTCAAGCGCGGCGCATCGCGTCACGGCGAGGAAGTGCAGGTCTGGAACGGCATTCGCAACGAGTACACCACTGCTCGTCTTTGCAATCCTACATTTGTCGATCCGGCAAGCGAAAAGCTGAAAGTCTGAGGCCCACAATGTCCGCATTTGCGATCGAACACCGCGCTGCGCTTGGCGGCAAAGCCCCTATCAACTCCGCGGGAGTGACGCTTCATGCCCTGCCGGAAGGTCACGTCCTGCATGCTCTGTCCGCAAATGAAAAGCACGTTTCCGCTGAGGCCATCGGGGCCGCGGGCGGATACGATGCGCTCGCAGTCAGAGCCGTCTCTCCCGGCCAGTGGTTTGTTGTCGGCGACCAGCCACTATCGCCGGCAGCGCTTGCCGAACTGGCGCAGAAGCTGAAACACATTGCCGATCTCGTCGACCAGAGCCACGGGCGTGTGCGGATAGCGATCGCCGGCCCAAAGGCGACATCTGTGCTGGCCAAGGGCACAGCTGCGGATCTCGCCCTTGAAGTGTTCCCAGTCGGGCATGCCACCACGACATTGATCGGTCACATCTCCGCCCAGATTACGCGCATGTCCGAGGATCGGTTCGAGCTGATGGTGCTGCGTGGATTTGCCGAAAGCCTTTGGGACGAATTGGCTGATCTAAGCGCGGAATACCGCTGATCTCAACATTATCGAAAACGAGGCTGAACCGTTCGGTCGCCTCGCCAGAATGACAGGAGTAGCCATGAGGGACAGCCTAGTATTGACTGTTGCGTGCAAGTCGGCGCGAGGGATCGTCGCAGCCATCTCGACCTATCTAGCGGAAAGCGGCTGCAATATCGTCGACAGTTCGCAGTTCGACGACCTCGATACCGGCATGTTTTTCATGCGTGTCTCGTTCATTTCCGAAGAGGGAACCCAGAAAGCAGCGCTCGCCGAGGGTTTTAAGCCCTTCGCTCAGAAATTTGCCATGGAGTGGAATATCCATGACAGCGAGGAACGGATGAAAGTGCTCCTGATGGTCTCCCGTTTCGGCCATTGCCTCAACGACCTGCTCTACCGCTGGACGATCGGCGCCTTACCGATCGATATCGTCGGCGTGGTCTCCAACCATTTCGATTACCAGAAAGTCGTGGTCAATCACGACATTCCCTTCCACCACATCAAGGTGACGAAGGAAAACAAACCCAAAGCTGAAGCCCAACTGATGGAGTTGGTCGAGCAGACAGGCACCGAACTGATCGTGCTGGCTCGCTACATGCAGGTGCTTTCAGATCAGCTCTGCGCAAAAATGTCGGGTCGTATCATCAATATCCACCATTCTTTCCTGCCAAGCTTCAAAGGGGCCAATCCCTATAAGCAGGCCTATGAGCGTGGCGTGAAGTTGATTGGCGCAACAGCTCATTATGTCACGGCTGATCTCGATGAGGGCCCCATCATCGAGCAGGACACTGCCCGCATCACGCATGCACAAAGCGCTGATGATTACGTCTCCATCGGACGTGATGTGGAAAGTCAGGTGCTCGCACGCGCAATCCATGCGCATATCCATCACCGCACGTTCATCAACGGCAACCGCACCGTGGTCTTCCCGGCGAGCCCTGGTAGCTTTGCCTCCGAGAGGATGGGCTGAGCTATGGCGGAGATTATCGACGGAAGACGGGTTGCCGCCTGCGTAATCGAGGAAGTCAAGATTGCCGGCGCAGCGCTTGAATCCCAACATGACACCAAGACTGGCCTTGCCGTTATTATCGTCGGTGACGATCCGGCAAGTCACACATATGTCGGCGCGAAAAGCCGCATGGCCAAAGAGTGCGGCTTCAATTCCGTCCAGTACACTTTGCCAATCGAAACAACCCAAGATGAGCTTGCCGCTCTTGTGATGCGTCTGAATGGGGATCGGGCTATCCATGGCATATTGGTCCAACTACCCTTGCCAAAGCATTTGGATAGCGAGCCGATCATCCAGTCCATCCTGCCCGCGAAGGACGTCGATGGACTTAACGTTGTCAACGCCGGAAAGCTTGCGACGGGCGACCTGGAAACTGGCCTTGTCTCCTGCACGCCTGCTGGCGCGATGCTTCTCGTCAGCCGCATTCATGGCAAGGATCTTTCCGGACTAAACGCTGTGGTCATTGGCCGCTCGAACCTGTTCGGAAAGCCGATGGCGCAGCTTTTGCTGCACGCTAACGCGACGGTCACGGTTGCGCATTCGCGCACGGCTAATCTTCCAGAAGTATGCCGCCATGCCGACATTTTGGTAGCAGCAGTCGGCCGACCCGAGATGGTGAAGGCAGACTGGGTCAAACGAGGCGCGACTGTCATCGACGTTGGCATCAATCGGATTCCGGCGCCAGAGAAGGGCCAGGACAAGACACGTCTTGTCGGCGACGTCGCCCTTCATGAAGTTGCCGAAGTCGCCAAGGCCATTACTCCGGTCCCCGGCGGCGTCGGCCCGATGACAATTGCGATGCTGATGGCCAACACCGTGAAAGCGGCATACCGCGCAGCCGGTGCAAAGTGGGTCGCGGTTGAGGTGTAGGTTCGAGCCGCGCATTTACCTTCCGAGGCGTGGAAGCAAAGAAATAAGCCGAAGTCCCTTCTTGCTGAAGATAATTGGGGCATGACCCTTCTCGAGGTAGTATGAAAGTCGTCGTTCTGGGTGCCGGCATCGTCGGGACAACATCCGCCTATCAGCTTGCCAAGGCGGGCCATGAAGTCACGGTCATCGACCGGCAGCAGGGACCGGCGCTGGAGACGAGTTTTGCCAATGCCGGCGAAGTCTCCTTCGGCTATTGCTCGCCTTGGGCCGCGCCCGGCATTCCCATGAAGGCGATCAAGTGGCTGTTCATGCACCATGCGCCCCTCATCCTGCGCCCGAAGGTCGATGGCGCCATGCTCTCATGGCTCGTCAAGATGCTGTCGAACTGCACGTCGGAACGCTATGCGATCAACAAGAGCCGGATGCTGCGCCTTGCCGATTATAGCCGCATTTCGCTCGCCCAGCTTCGCGAAGAGACGGGTATTGCCTATGACGAACGCATGCAGGGCACGCTGCAGCTTTTCCGCACGCAAGCGCAGCTCGACGCATCCGCCAAGGACGTCAAGGCTCTTGCGGCCGACGGCATTCCGTATGAGGTGCTCGATCCCGATGGCTGTATTCGCGTCGAACCGGCCCTCCGGCATGTCCGCGGCAAGATCGTTGGCGGTCTGCTGACACCGAAGGACGAGACAGGCGACTGCTTCAAATTCACCAATGCGCTTGCCGCAAAGGCGATTGAGCTGGGCGTCCGGTTCCAATACGGCACGACGATCAAGGGGCTCGATGTCCAGGGCGGCCAGGCACGCGCCGTCATGACCGATCGTGGGCGCGCGGATGCGGATGCGGTCGTCGTCGCGCTCGGCAGCTATTCGCCACTGCTGCTGAAGCCGCTCGGCATCAGCCTCTCCGTCTATCCGGTCAAGGGCTATTCGCTGACGATCCCGATCACAGATGCGTCGCGAGCGCCGGAATCGACCGTGATGGACGAGACCTACAAGATCGCGATCACTCGGCTTGGCGATCGCATCCGCGTCGGCGGCATGGCGGAAATCTCCGGCTACACCAATGACCTCGGCCTTCCCCGGCGGCAGACGCTCGAGCATTCCGTTACCGATCTCTTCCCCGGCGGCGATGTTGCCAAGGCTTCCTTCTGGTCGGGACTGAGGCCGATGACGCCGGACGGCACGCCGGTCATCGGACCGACGAAGATCAAGGGATTGTTCCTCAATACCGGCCACGGCACGCTCGGATGGACCATGAGCTCCGGCTCGGCACGCGTCATCAGCGATCTCGTCAGCGGCCGCAAGCCTGAGATCGATGCAGAAGATCTTGCGATTTTCCGCTATAGATGATGCTCAATTTCGAAGCCTGCAATTGCATGTAGTGATTGTAAGTGCTCAGTGAACCTTTGTTACCTCGCGATAACACGGGAGCCGACGCAGGACTTGCTCGAAGGTTGAACTGTCAGCTTTCGTCCACCCCAATCGCTCAAAATCTTTTCTTGAGCGATTGGGGTAGTCCGTTGCCTGCAGAAGTACGAGCTAGGATCTAATCTGCGTATGCGTGACTATGATTCAATTATCGGTAAATCGATGTAGCAACCGGCGGGGCCGCGATGGAAATCGAGGTGCGGGGGCACGCCATCGGCCGGCACATTGGCGAACCTGGTCTTGTTACTCCCGGCCAGACATACCCTCAGACGGTAACCCGCTGGGAGCCGGGCAGAGATCGGTTGCATGGCAAACTCCAGGATAGCGGGCTCGCCCGGTGTGAGCGGTTCCGCATCGCGTCTCAGGCAACTGTGCTGCGGTCCCAGCGCGCTAAAGGGGGATTCGGTCCAAACCTTACGGTGCAGAGCGCGCAATTGGCCTTCTGTGAGATAGCATGACACGCCATCCGGCGTTACTGCTTCTAGATAGGCGAAGAAGTTTCCGTCCTCACGGGTGGAAGTGATGTTCAGGTGGACCACGGGATGTCCGGTGATCTCAACGTCGCTCTTAAGCGGCTCACTGGTGTAGGCGAGGCGAGCAGCATCGAACTCTCGACGATCTCCATAGTCCACTATTGTCCTGCTGCTGCTGCTCCATCGATCGGAGGTGACGTCAGCCAGATCAGGGTCGACCTGGAACGAATCGGAGCCCGTCGAGTCAGGCGATGAACTCAGGCTGAAGCCGCTTGCCATGTACCAGCGGCGGCGGGCGGCCTTAGGCGGCCATGATCGGGTCGATTTCCACACACCCTCTCCGAGAGTGTAGTAATGGAGAATTTTCCCCTCTTGGCCGGCAGCCTTACCATTAAGACACAAGTCCGCGAAGCGAATGACCTGTGCCATCTGAGCTGGCGTTGCCGGAGGAACATCCTTATTGTCGGGACGCAGGGGATCATAGGGCTTGTCGAAGCCATGGGGCCACGGGCCGATGATCACATTCATGGGATTTTTCATTTCTACGAAGCGCCGGGCGGCTCCTTCCGGCGTGCAGGCGTCGAACCAGCCGCACCAGTATTGCGCTGGGGTGCCTGAGCGGGAGACCAGGTCGGCGTAGTCCTGAATGTATCCTGCGTCTATGGAGTTTCCGCCCCAGGTTGTAGGCCGATCGTCTAGGTAGGTTATTTGCTTCAAACCGTCCCAGAGGGGGGGAGCTGTATGCGCGCTCACGGCAGCGGCGAGGTCCGCCTCGCCGTTCGGTCCACAGGGACGAACACCCGAGCCGCCGATATTGTGGTCCTGATCGTAAATTCCTTGGCTCCAGGCCGGCCAAGTGACGGTGTTGGGAACTCCGTTCGGGAAGATGGTTTGGTAGCCGCTATAGTCGTCAGACTCAGGCATAATGCCCTTCAGCGCCGGATTGTTGTGGATCGCCATAAACTCCGCCATGTTTCCGGGGGAAGAATGGCCGTAGCCGACAACGCTGCCAGTGGACCAGGGCTGCCCGGCTATCCAATCCAACACTTCATCGAAGTCCTTGACCTGGGCGGCAGAACGCTCATGGAGCGACACCCCGAATGAAGCGCCTGTACCACGGCAGTCTCCGACCACCACGGCATAGCCATGCGGCACAAACCGATCAGCAAATCCGTTTGACTGATCTCCTTTTCGGCCGCGCCAGTAACGCGTCATCACCAGAATGGTGCCGCGCTTGGTGTCGGGAGCGTCCCCGGCTGGACGAACGATATCCAAGGCGATTTTCACGCCGTCGCCCATTTTCACATACACCGATTCCAGCGGACCAACCTGGAATGTTCCGGCAGCTTCGCCGCGGACATCAAATTGGAAGATTGAATCTGACAACTCGTCCGAGGCGCCCCGTTTCACACTTCGAGTCAATGTCGCCTCTTGGGCACGCGGGACGCTCGGCGCGCAGACCGCGAATGCCGCCCCCCCGGCTGCCGCAGTGAAGCCTTTCAACGCTTGTCGTCGGCTCAATCGGCTAAATGTGGTATCATCTTTCATCAGCTTCGTTTCCTCCCTCTTAAAGGCAGCACCGTCAGGTGATCTGCCATTGCTTCAGTGTGCTCCGCAGCTAGTGCTGAGGCGACAGATCGCCGGGTATCATTTCTCAGGTCCGCCCCGCACGTATGCTTGGTTTCCGCGAGCGCCATGGGCATGCTTCTTCAAGGTCGCGCGAGATACGCACCAATGTTGCCTCGTCGCCAAATCGAGAGACTATTTGCAGGCCAATCGGTAAACCGTCGGTGCTGTGAGCCAATGGTAGCGAAACTGATGGATGCCCGGTGATATTGAAAACCGTCGTGTACCCATAGATCGCTGAGGAAGAACCAGCATCCAAGAACTCACTTGCGGAAACCGCAGGATGCGTCGTGCAGTGAATGGTTCCGTGCGGTGGCGCCACGATCGGCATCGTAGGCGTCAGTAGAATATCGAACTCGTTGATTGCCTCGGCCACGCCGAGCCGAAATTTCCGAACATCGTCTAGGAAATCGCCCATAGAAGGGGTCGGCAAATCCCTGCCATACTCGTAGAGCTTGAGGTTGACTGGTTCTAGAGTAATTGGGTCAAGGGTCCGACGCATACGACGGGCTGCCTCTTCAAGTGATCGAGCACCAAAGGCGCAGTTCGCTACAGATATCCTCGTCCTTACAACGGGATCATACGGTCGGCTGATTTCTTTGATAGAGTGCCCCAATTGTTCCAGAACTAAAGCAATTGTGTCGACCGCTTCAACAATTTCTGGCTCAAGATCTATGCCGCCCCATTTAGTTCGGGCGACTCCTACTCGGAGTGAACCTGTCGGTCGAGATAGTTCATCAACATACGAGCCCGTTGGCTTGAACGGATCGCTCAAAAGAGGCCCGGAGAAGACGTCCAATGCGGCGGCCATGTCACGCACCGTCCGGCAAAGAACAAACGTTCGGTTGAGGGGAAGCGGGTCGTCTTCGACGTTTGGGCCATCCGGTACGCGCCCTTGAGAAGGGTTAAACCCTACTAGACCGCACCAAGAGGCTGGGATGCGAATTGAACCACCGCTATCGCTTGCATGCGCAATGGGTGTAATACCTGCGGCAACAGCAGCCGCAGCTCCCGAAGAAGATCCGCCTGCTGATCTCGTTAGATTCCACGGATTGCCAGTAATGCCATTGAGAACAGATTGGCTCATTCCTGACGAGGCCAACTCCGATACTGTTGTCCTTCCGACTGTGCGGAGTCCTGCTTCCCTCGCGCGTCGAAAATACCAGCTGTCGGCACCTGGTCGGTAACCTTTGAAGAGACGGCTGCCTTGTTCTTGCAGCCGGCCGGCCTCGGCCGCGCCGAAATCCTTGCGGAGGAATGGTACACCGTGAAATACGCCGGTATCCGCTCCGGCCACGGTCTCCGCATCTTCATAAAACTCGATGACGGCATTGATGTTGGCGTTAACTTCCTCGAATGCCTTGCGAGCCAGACCAGCGAGCTGCGAAGGAGTTGCATCCCCAGAACTTACAAGAGACGCTAGCGAAGTGGCGTCATGGTCAACGTATTCACTTAGTTCCATCTGAACGCCACCTTGGAGAGGGCCGCATTTCTGTTTCTTGATTCCACAAACCGTCGGTTGCTGAATACCTGGCGAGGATATTCAGCATTCGAAGTGAGCCTGTCATCTGTGAAGAACACAGGCTCCTGCCGGCATCAAAATGGAATTTTGATCAGCCGCGATAATCGCGACTGATCGAGAGACTAACGAAGGACAGACTTCTCACCGAACCGCGCAGCTGGCAACTTGATAACCAACCTCGCGGGGACAGTCCCTGATCCTCGCGGGACAACCTTTAACCTGCCGCCCAGTTAATCCAGCGCTCCACAAGGACGTCGGTATTCGATTTCCCTGAGGAAGTTTGAGCGCCCCAGAAGCCCATGTCGCGGAAGAACTGTTTGTCGATATTCTCGGGCGCGGTTGGCAGCTTGGTAGCGACCTTGGGTTCGATGTACTTGAAAGCGGCCCTATTGAATGGGCCATAAAAGATCAGATTGTTGAGACGGGCCTGTGCTTGCGCGGATGCCTGATAGGCTACAAATCGCATCGCCGCCGATCGGTTTTTCGTGCCTTTCGGTACGATCCAGTGAAGTGCGCTAAGCTCTCCTTCGTCCCATTGATAATCAACTGCCGCACCCTGGGACTTCAGAAGTTCCATATTGCCGTTGAACGCGGAGGCCATCGCGACGTGACGATCGGACAACAGCTGGTTTACGTCCGCTCCATCGGTCCAAAATTTCGTGATGTCCTGCTTGAGCTTATCGAGCGACGCAAACGCCTTATCGAAGTCGATGGGGTATAGCTTGTCCTTCGGAACTCCAGCCGCTAGCAACGCAAATTCGATCGAGGTTGGATCGCCATTCGCAGCGGATCTGAGCGAGCGCGGCCCCGGAAACTTCGCGGTGTCCCAAAACTCCGCCCAAGAGTGCGGCCGTGGCTTGTCGGCCGGATATTCGACGTTTGAAAACGACATTACCGTGCTGAAGACGTACGAACCAACGGCGTATTTCGTCTTCGCTTCTGGAAGAAGGTTATCCAGCGTCTCTTTGTCGAATGCTCCATAGTCGATCTCCTCGAGATATTTGGATGCATCCGGTCGAAAAGCCGGCCTTGATAGTTCCACAACATCCCATTGCACGTTGCCGGTTTCGACCTGAGCCTTAAGCTTTGCCTCGGCGGCGGGAGACACATAGGTCACCTGGATGCCTGTTTCACTTTGGAAGGGATCAATAACTGCTTTTCTGATCGATTCCTCATAGACACCGCCGCCGGAGACCACGACGAGCGGCGACTCCTTGGCTCGCAGAATGCTTGGCGTCCCAAGAGCTAGGACCGCCCCTCCGGCTGCAGCACCCATTCCTTTGAGCGCGTCGCGCCGAGTTAACCCATTAAGGTTGTTGAGATATTTCATAAGATCGTTCCCCTTTTTGTCATCACGAACGTCACTGTCTCTTCAGCCGCGGCACATCACGCAATGCGGCTCCGCTACGTTTTTGTGGATTCTAGGCATCGCCTGAATCAGCACCGAGTGGGCCGCACGTAAGGCTCCAATCTGCCAACGGAAGCCGCAATTAGGCTTCTCAAACAGCCTGAACCCTGCTTTCACAGATCGTTGTGTTGCAAATAATGCAACGGCATTATCATTATCGCAATGGCAATGCCGGATGTCAACTGGATCAGTAGCGATTGATCATCGCTCGGCTAGGAGCTACCGGGTCGAGCGGCGCCAATGCAAATTTGTCGTAGCGACAGCTGAAAGGCGTTTTGGATCGCTTTATCAAGCCGACAATCACCGCCTATGAATTGTGCTGGCGGGATGGAGCTGGGCCAGTGGCTTCTTGCTTTACCAAATCTCGATAAACGCCCGGAAACACTATGTCCTGGTCGACGAGAACGTTGAACTTGTAGCCGGGAAGGATCGCCAGCGTTGGCTGGACCTTCAGGTTTCGACCGATCGTTTGGTCCCTACCCGGCCGAAGGTCTCCGCGAAATTTCGCCACGCGGCGGCAGAAAAGCCGTATGGCCAGCGTCGAGCTTTCGGGCATAGACGCGTCGATACCTCTTCCGATCAGCGCAATGCGCACAGCGGAGCCAAACGTTCTCAGATAGTGGTTGTTCACTTTGTCCTTGAAGCAACCGTAGCCCTCAGCATCCATACCCACCATGCCGACGATCTGCAGCGTCGAGTCGTTGTGGAAGATGATATCGGTCTAGACGACGAGCACGCGGCTCTGGCCGAACGACACCTTGCTGTCGTAGCGTCCGAAGAGTTTCGTGCCATGCAGGTTCAGCAGGCGAAATCCGGTCGCGCTGTGACCGCATGGACCAACCTCTTCGACTTGCCGCTCGTCATGCCTGAGGAGAACCGGTATGGTCGATGCCGCCCTAATCAATCAATGCGCCGATCCCGGTTTGAAGCCAGCAATCATCGGTGAGTTCATCGCGAGGGCCTGATTTGAACCTGCGGCCCTCAGGTTATGAGCCCGAAAGCTAATCCCCCCTCACGAGCTGGCTGGTGAGCGCTATAACTGCACCACGTCATTAGCCAAACAAACCCGCCCATGTGTATCCGGGGCTAGCCCTTCCACCTACCACGAAACGTAGTGCCTTCCTTAATGATCGTGACTAGGGCTTTCGTTATCGGGTCACACCGTTATCAAGGGCCATTCAACATGAGCGATCAGAAATATTTCACACCAGAGGAAGTTACCGAGCGTTATCGTGGGACGATTTCACTTGGTACACTTCGAAATTGGCGATCCATGAGAATTGGCCCCGCTTTTGTAAAGGTTGGCAAGTCTGTTCTCTATCCTGCCAAGGAGCTTGATGTCTGGGATAAAAAGAATACCGTCGCTTGCCGTGCGGCAAAGCGACTCATCGAAACAGACGATGATCAAGCGTGATGATCCCGATTGGGCGCTGTCAACATACCCCAATACCCGGCACCAGCCCTCGCCTCCTCGGGCATTGCCTTAAAGAAATCAACTTCTTAGAAGCAAACGAAGCGTGGTCCACAATCACCCTTCGGGCGACCCGACGCCGTCCCGCGCCGACATCGAGATGACCAAGCAGATCATCGATACGGCGAAGCCCCTCGGCATCGCCGTCCACGACCACATCATCATCGGCCGCAAGGGCAACGCCTCGATGAAAGGACTGCTGCTGATCTGATCGGCTGCCGGAGATTGCCACGGGCTTGGCCGGCTACCGCAGATCGGACCATGCGCCTGCCAATGACTGGCGCGGCCTGCGGGACAGCGCACAAAAAGGCTGGATTTGAAAATCGTTCAAGTGCGCAACGAATGATCCCTACGACGATCCCGGCGTGGATCAATCTTCCATCCAGGGAAGAGCGTGGCAGCTTCTTTAGAAGATAATTCCGTTGAGGCTCCGCATATCCGCTGCTAGCGTTGAAACGTTTCAATTGGATCACGCCTTTGCAACGCAAACGCCCGACCATTGCGGATGTCGCACGAGCCGCCGGTGTTTCCATCGGCACGGTCTCGAACTTCATCAATGGCACGGCCGGCCTCAAGGAAGGCACGCGAGAGCGCATCGAGAAGGCGATCGCCGCCTTGATGTACCGGCCGAGCTCCTTTGCGCGCTCCCTGCCCGGCCGGGCCCCACAGCGGCCGAAAAATCTCGACCATCTCCCAAGGCTCCTGGTCGCCGGGCGAGTGAGCGTCGACTTCCTCTGCCGCGTCGAGGTGCTGCCGCATCGCGATGACCGGATCACGGCCAGCCATATCGACAAGGCGCTCGGCGGCCCCGCCGCCAATCTCGCGGTTGCCGCGGCCGGCGTCGGAGCGCCTTATGCGCTTGACGTGGAGCTGGCGACGGCGGTCGGCGAGGACGCTGAGAGCGACTGGGCGCTGGGAGAGCTTTCCAAGCTGGGCGTGCACGCCTTGCCCATCCGCAGCACCCCCAACAACCGGCTCTCGCAAGCGATCGTCATCATCGAGCGCAACGGCAGCCGCACCATCATCAGCGAGCCTTTCGAGCTGGGCGAAGTCGACCTCACCGCCAACCTCGACATCCAACCCGAAAAGCGACCTGCCTGCCTACACATCGAAGGCTTCCATTACGAGACGATGACGGCATCCATAGCTCGCTTCCACCAGGCTGGCTGGAAGGTAAGCCTGCATTCTGCCGGCCTGCCCAGGAGCGCGCGCACGCCTGAAATCTTCGCGCAGATGGTCGGGCAGATCGATCTGACCTTCATCAACGACGTGATGATCAGGGAGATCTACGGATTTCGCACGCGCATGGCGACCATGATCGAAGAGGTTCGCCTCATGCTGTCGCGCATCAAGCCGCGCGGCACGGTCGTGCTCACCCTCGGCGAGTTCGGCGCGGTGGTCTTTCCGGCGGCCGGCGGACCGCAGATCGAGGTGCCGGCACTGCCCGTCAACCGGGTGGACGCGACCGGCGCCGGTGACAGCTTCGCCGGCATCTTCCTCAGCCTCTGGCTGCATGGCGCGTCGCTGGAAACCGCTGCCCGCTACGCCGCGGTCGGCGCCAGCCTGACGACGACGGTCGAGGGCGCGCAAGGCTACATCGCCGACTTCGCGACACTGAAGGCCACCGCCGCGGCGAGCGACGTGATGGCCAGCTAGATCAATGGCTTACCGGCCTAGTTGGCCGGCAGGCAACCAACAGGCAATATCGGGAGAACATGGGTCATGGCGAAAACGAAAGTC
>NZ_RZRX01000123.1:0-18014 GCF_003997405.1 Mesorhizobium sp. M2A.F.Ca.ET.042.01.1.1 | reverse complement strand
GGCCGTAAACCGTCTCGGTCGGGATAGCGACGACGTCGCCGGCTTTAAGCAACGCCAAAGCCCGCTCAAGCGCCTCGCCAACCGCCAATATCTCAGCCAAATTTGCCACCAGTCCTGATGCATGTTGCCCAAAAGTGTGCAGCGGTTTTGGGACAACAACATGCATGAAACAAAACCTAAAGCGCGTCGATTGAATCCGTTTCAACGCGACGCGCTTTAGACATGCCGGTCCCGTAATACGGCGGCTTCCATCGGGCAAGGGCGGGCATTGGCGATTTATCAATCCCTAAAATGTTAAGTTTCCGCGCAAGCCGGCTTCAATTTGCCGGCCTTAAGGTGCGGACCGGTATGGTTGCGGCTGGGGGTTTTTGTAATGCGTTTGTTCGGAGCGTTCGGCATCGGCCTTTTGGCGATGAACGGTGCGGCGCATGCGTCGTCGATCATCGTGCTCGGCGTCTCGACCTCAACGCCTTCGGTGGTCAGGCTGGAAGCGATCGATCCGGCCAAGCTGTCGGCGCTCTCCGTGCCATCGATGATTGCGCTGGGCGACCCCGTGCCCGCCGTCACCGACGAAAAGGTCGCGGCTATTCCCGAAAAGTCCGGGCATCAGCCGGCGCCGATGATCATCCGCGGCGGCATCGTCGGCGGCGCCTTCGCAACGCCCGCGGCGACCGCGGCGTCGAAGCCCACGGCACCGGCAACCACAACCGCGGCCGCGCCGGCAAACGGCACTTCGCCGGCAACGCCTGCCAACGGCACTGCCTCCGCTTCGAAGGGCAACGACAAGGCCGGCAGCCAGCCCACCGCGACAGCCAATGCGTCGGGCGGCGCTCAGCCGAAAAATGCCCAGCCGCTGCCGCGCGTCGGCAAGGCGATGTAGATCACACTCGATACCGCTTCGATGTGCTAGGCGCTGTTTGTCGGGACGCAATTCCGGACGGGGGCTACGGCGAAGTCGCCGAGCCTGACCGTTTCACACTTTTCCTGGAATTGCTCTCGCTGTCCGATTCCCGTCATCCGGATCGGGCACTATCGCGCTGGCGTTTCAATGGGGGTTTCATGACTGTTTCGAAAGCAATCGCCGTTGCCGGACTGGTGGCTGCAACAGCGCTGGTCGCGGGTTCGGCGCGAGCCGACGACATGCTCGGCTCTTACGTCGCGCGGATTTCCGATCGCGATCATCGCGCCAGCGACGGCTATCCGCTGAGCAGCGCGGCGCAGGTGGTGCGGCAGGACCGCGCCAACTGGCACAAGTTCCATCGGCGCGACAGCGACGATCAGGGCGATCCCTGGTTCCGCAGCGACGGCTCGCGCGCCGACCTGCAGCGCATGCTGGAACGCGGCGGCGCCATGAGCAGCGCCACGAGGCGCGCCATCGTCAATGGCGAGCCGCTGATCGAGGTGGATGTCTACTCCGACAGCGTGCGCGTGAGCATCCTGGAAGATTGAGGCGTCAATCTTCCTGATCAACGGGCCATTCTTCCTGGAGGGCCGATCAGGCTAGCCTGACGAAGAAAGGGCGACGCGAAACGCGCCGCCCTTCATTCTTCAAACGACTGCAAACGGCTCAGGCCGCTTCTTCCTTATCATCGTCTTCGTCGGCGTTGTCTTCATCCTCATCGCCGTCTTCATCCTCGTCTTCCGACTTGTCGTCCGCCGATGCAGTGGCCTCCTCGTCAGCGTCATCGTCGTCGCTGTCTTCGTCCTCGCCGTCTTCCTCGTCGTCCTCGGACAGGTCGGCGGCTTCGACCGCCGCGGCGGCAGCATGGTCGAGGATGTCGTCGGAAGCGGGTTCGACGGCCTCGGCGGCGGCCGGGGTCTCTTCAATCAGGTCGATATCGTCAACGGAATTCATGGCATGCCTCCGTGGTTTGGGAACGTCTTTTGTCTGATGCATGTCGTTGTCCCGGAACCGCTGCACAGTTCCGGGCGACATGCATCGGTTCTCCCACGCGGAGGTCATCGCCGTATGACTGTAAGCCGGCTCCGACGCATTAAGTTTCGAGCGCAGAATTGTTGAAGCCTGCCCGCACCCTGGCGGATGCGGGCAGCGCCGAACGCGCGTTTTTTCGAGCCGTCAGCCGACGATTTTAGAAAAATCCGCGACCTGGTCGGTGGCGGCGCGGATGCGGGCAAGCAGCGCCAGGCGGTTGGCGCGCACGGCCTGGTCCTCATCATTCACGAGAACACCTTCAAAAAATGAATCAACCGGTTCGCGCAACACGCTAAGCGCCAGCATGGCGGCGGAAAAATCTTCGTTTTGAATTGCTTGGCCGGCTTCCTTCTCGGCCTGATTCACCGCGGCATAGAGCTTCTTTTCCGCGTCTTCGCGGAACAGCGCCGGCTCAACGGTCTCGGCCACGGCCGTTTTCTTCTTCTCTTCCGCCGCCAGGATGTTGGCGGCTCGCTTGGTGCCGGCGAGCAGGTCCTTGCCCTCGTCGGTGTCGAGCAAGGAGCCCAGCGCCTCGACGCGGTGCACGATCTGCAGGAGATCGTCGTTCGGCGATTGGCCGATCTCCCCCCTTGTGGGGGAGATGCCCGGCAGGGCAGAGGGGGGCGCGACAGAATGAGAGGCCGGCGGGACAGCGCCCCCCTCTGTCGGCTTCCCCGACATCTCCCCCACAAGGGGGGAGATTGGGCGCGAACCTGCCGACAGCACGGCGTCGATCAAGTCATGCCGTGCACCGCTTTCACGCAGATAGACTTTCAGGCGATCGTGGAAGAAGGCGAGAAGGTCAGAGGACTGATCTGTGCCGCCTTTGAAGTTCGCGATGGCCTTGGCGAAGACGGACGTCAACGCCAGACGGATACGGTTCTCTATGAGGATCCTGACCACGCCAAGTGCTGCTCGGCGCAGAGCGAACGGATCCTTGCTGCCCGTAGGCTTTTCATCGATCGCCCAGAAGCCGGCCAGCGTGTCGAGCTTGTCGGCAAGCGCAACGGCAATCGAGACAGGATCGGTCGGCACGCGGTCGGAAGGACCCTGCGGCTTGTAGTGTTCCTCGGCGGCCGCGGCCACGGATGCATCCTCGCCCTGCAGAAGCGCGTATTTGCGACCCATGGCGCCTTGCAATTCCGGAAACTCGCCTACCACCTCGGTCTGCAGATCGGCCTTGGCGAGCACCGCCGCGCGGGTGACAAGCGCGGTAATCCCCCCCCTTGAGGGGGAGATGTCGCCGAAGGCGACAAAGGGGGTCGTCTCACGTAGAGCGCCGACGCTATCCCTCGCCGCGGAAGACGCTGGCGCTTCACGCGCGGCGACCCCCTCTGGCCTGCCGGCCATCTCCCCCTCAAGGGGGGAGATCGACTTCGCGACCGTCGGCGCCAGTTCCTCGGCCAGCCGCTTGATGCGTGCAACCCGCTGCCCCTGCGTGCCGAGCTTTGCATGGAAAGTGACGTTCAGATGATCGAGCCGCGCCATGCGTTGGTCGAGCGGCTTCCTCAAATCCAGGTCGAACTTCGCCGCCGATTGCGTTAACTGATCGAGGTCCGGCAGGTCGCTCTGGTCGGTCTTCCAGAAATAGAGCGCGTCGGACAGGCGCGCCCGCACCACCTTGCCGTTGCCATAGGCGATCTCCTTGCCGCCATCGTTCGCCTCGATGTTGGCGACCAGGATGAAGCGGTTCGAAAGATCCTCGCCCGCGCCCTGCGGCCGGGTGACGAAGCATTTCTGGTTGGCGCGGATGGTGAGGCGGATGACCTCGCCCGGAATGGTGAGGAAATCCTGCTCGAATTCGCCCATCAGCACGACCGGCCATTCGACCAGGCCGGAGACTTCCTCCAGCAGGCCATCGTCCTCGACGAGATCAAGTCCGTTGGCGAAGGCGAGATTGCGGGCGTCGTGCAGGATGATCTCCTTGCGCCGGTCGGCATCGAGCACGACCTTGGCCGCTTCGAGCTTCGCCACATAGTCGTCGAAGCGGCGCACGGTGATCGGGCCCGGCGCATGGAAGCGATGGCCATAGGTGACGTTGCCGGCGCGGATGCCGTCGATCTCGAAATCGACCACCACCGGCTCCTCGGTCTCCGGGCCGAAGGTGCAGACGATCGATTGAAGCGGCCGCACCCAGCGCAGCGAGCCGGGTTTCGCCGAGGCTGGCCCCCAGCGCATCGATTTCGGCCAGGGGAAGCTTTTGATGATGCCCGGCACCAGCTCGGCGATGATCTCTTCGGCCGCCCTGCCCGGCTTCGAGATATGGGCGACGTAGAAGTCGCCCTTCTTCGGGTCGGAATGAACATGCGCCTCGGCGATCGACGAAAGCCCGGCCTTGCGCAGGAAGCCTTGCACCGCTTGCTCGGGTGCCGTCGTCGAGGGACCCTTGATCTCCTCGCGAATGTCCTTGGAGCGCGCCGTCAGGCCGCGGATGTCGAGCGCCAGGCGTCGCGGCGTCCAATATTCGCGCGCCGCCTCATAGGTGAGACCCGCCTCGACCAGACCGTCGGTCAGCATCTTCCTGAGGTCGCCGGCAGCCTTGCGCTGCATGCGGGCGGGAATCTCTTCCGAGCGAAGTTCTAGCAGTAGGTCAGGCATGATTAGGCTCCCACCCTCCCCTTGATGGGGAGGGCCGGCGCGTCAGCGCCGTCACGAATGGGCGGGAAATAGCAACTCGGCCGGCCGCTGTCACCCCGCTAGGAGATCGCCTCTTCAAGCGATTTCACGGAATTTTCCGATCCGCTGTCGGGACGCAGCGAGGTCGGTCGTCCTCGGAGCAGAACTTCCCATGAACCGAACGCTGCGCTGAAGCGACACACGCTCAGGCAGAGACCTATTGGCTGAACGACGATGAAGACGGCATCGAGAACCCTGCAGATCCTGGCGCTCAGCGCCTGCTTCGCCGCCCAGATGCACGGCGTGATCACGATGCCGGGGGTCAGGCAGGCCATGCGCACGATCGACGGCGCGACCGCGCAGATCGCGTTGCCGGTCGGCGCCGCCGCCGAGACCGTGAAAGCCGTACCGGCCTCTATCTTGTTTTGACGCAATTCCGGACGGAAAACCGCTACGCATTTTTCCTGGAATTGCTCTAAGCCGCCGCCAGCCCCCCAGCCCGCGTCTTGAGGAACGCCTCGCCGCACGCCTTGGCCAGATTGCGCACGCGCAGGATATAGCTTTGCCGCTCGGTGACCGAGATCACGCCGCGCGCGTCGAGCAGGTTGAAGACATGGCTTGCCTTGATGCACTGGTCGTAGGCCGGGAAGACCATTCGGTGCATCGGAAGATTGTCGCTCGGCTTGGGCGTGCCGGCATCGAGCAGCGCCTTGCACTCGGCCTCGGCGTCCTCGAAATGCCTCAACAGCATCGCGGTGTTGGCGAATTCGAAATTGTGGCGCGAATATTCCTGCTCGGCCTGCAGGAAGACATCGCCGTAGGTGACCTTCTCGGCGCCCTCGCGGCCGTTGAAGTTCAGGTCGTAGACATTGTCGACGCCCTGCACATACATGGCGAGCCGCTCCAGGCCGTAGGTCAGCTCGCCCGCCACCGGCGCGCATTCGATGCCGCAGACCTGCTGGAAATAGGTGAACTGCGAGACTTCCATGCCGTCGCACCAGCATTCCCAGCCGAGCCCCCAGGCACCAAGCGTGGGACTTTCCCAATCGTCCTCGACGAAGCGGATGTCGTGCAGCAGCGGGTCGACGCCGATCGCCTCGAGCGAGCCGAGATAAAGCTCCTGCAGGTTCGGCGGATTGGGCTTCAGGATCACCTGGTACTGGTAATAGTGCTGCAGCCGGTTGGGGTTCTCGCCGTAGCGGCCGTCCTTCGGCCGGCGCGAGGGCTGGACGTAAGCGGCGTTCCAGCGCAGCGGACCCAGCGCTCGCAAGGTCGTCGCCGGATGGAAAGTGCCGGCGCCGACTTCCATGTCGTAGGGCTGCAGGATGAGGCAACCATAGTCGGCCCAGTAATTGTGCAAGGTCAGGATCAGCCCCTGGAAGGAGCGGCTGGGATGCATATGGGCAGGGATCTCGATGGTCACGGCGGCCTCGGAAAGCGCAGGATGACGCTTCCCTAGTTGCCGGGCCGGCGAGCGTCAAGGCAGTGGCTCGCGTCCGGGAAGGCGGAAAGCTTTGCGGCAGGCTGGCCCATTGCCGTCGAGCGGCGGTCGCCGTTTGCTCCGTTCCACGTCAACGACAGAGGTTTCGCCATGTCCGGTCAACTTACCGTCCGCCCCGTCACAAGGCAGGATTACGAGCAATGGCTGCCGCTGTGGGACGGCTACAACGCGTTTTACGGGCGCTCCGGCCCGACGGCCCTTGCCGGCGAGATCACGCAGATGACCTGGTCGCGCTTCTTCGACGCCTATGAGCCGGTGCATGCGCTGGTGGCAGAGCGCGAAGGCAGCCTGCTCGGCCTAGTCCACTATCTCTATCACCGCTCTACGACGTCGATCGCGCCGAGCTGCTACCTGCAGGATCTCTTCACCACGCGGGCCGCGCGTGGCCAGGGTGTCGGCCGGGCGCTGATCGAAGGCGTCTACGAACGCGCCCGTGAAGCGGGCGCGAACCGCGTCTACTGGCTGACGCATGAGACGAACCACACCGCGATGCAGCTCTACGACAAGGTCGCCGAGAAGTCCGGGTTCGTGGTGTACAGAAAGATGTTTTAGCTCCTGGACACAGGGATTTTGACCTTCGGCTCCGCTTGCGTTGGCAGGTGGCATGCGTTGGAGATTGGCCGAAACGCCCAACGCGATCGTCATTCCAGGGCGGAGCAGGAGCGAAGCTCCGTCGCGGAGACCCTGGAATCCATGCCGTTACCTTCGCCAAGGCGTGCAACGGAGCAGAATTCTGCACCGTGGCGGCGCTTCCAAGTCACGGCATGGATCCTCGGGTCTGCGCGCGTCGCTTCGCTCCTTGCTCCGCCCGTGGAATGACGATCGCGATGGGTGTTTCGGCCAATCGCCAACGCACGCGGCTGCCGAGCAACCGCAGCTACAAGGTCGACACTTCCCCGCCGGGGAACTGGCGCTTGCCGATGTTCAGGGGAGGCCCAAGCTCAGCGGACGCCGAGCCGAAACGAAAACGGGGCTCGATGAGCCCCGTCGTCTTGTACGCTGGCGCAACGCTCAGCCCTTGGGTGCGGGGGTCGGATCCGGTTTCACCTTCGGGGTTTCCTGCGCTGTGTTGGATTCGATCGGCGGCAGGCCCTTGAGCAGCTTCTGCTGCAGGGTGGCAAGCACATCCGGATCGGGCTTTAGGTCGCGCGCCTGGGTCCACTGATAGGTGGCCTCGAGCTTGCGGCCGACGCGCCAGTAGGCATCGCCGAGATGGTCGTTGAGGACCGGATCCTCCGGCTTCAGTGAGACGGCGCGCTCCATCTCGCGCACGGCGTCGTCGAAGCGGCCCATGCGGAAATAGGCCCAGCCGAGCGAATCGACGATGTAGCCGTCGTTCGGCCGCAGATCCACGGCCTTCTGGATCATCGCCAGGCCTTCCTTGAGGTTCATGTTCATGTCGACCCAGGAATAGCCGAGATAGTTCATGACCTGGGGCTGGTCGGGCTGCAGCTCCAGCGCCTTGCGGAAATTGGGTTCGGCCTTCGGCCATTCCTTCAGCCGCTCATAGGCGATGCCGCGCTGGTAGAAGATGTTCCAGTTGGCAGCGGTCGGCGACTTCAGCTGCTCGACGGCCTTGTCGTAGAGATTGGCGGCCGAACGGAAATCTTCCTTCGAGCCATAGACGCCGCCAAGCGCCAGATAGGCGCGCATGTCGTCCGGGTGCTTGTCGAGATAGGCCTTGAGGTGGGAAATCGCCTCGTCATGCTTGTCGAGATCGGCAAGGTTGAGGCCGATCTGCAGGTCCGACAGCTCTTTCAGCGGCGAGGATGCCGGAATGCGGCGATAGAGCGCGACCGCGCCCTCGCCGTCCTTCAGCTGCTCGGCAACGGCGGCAAGCTGCACAAGGGCCGCATCGCTGTCCGGCTTCAGCGCCAGCGCGTATTGCAAATAGAGCCGCACGAAAGGCTCGCCGCCGCCGCGGTTGAGCGCGGTGGCAAGGTCGAGCAGGATTTCGGACGCGCCGTCGGCCGGGCCGGCGACCAGCGGTTCGATCTTGTCGCCCTTGGCGATACGGTCGCGCAGCGTGGTGATCTCGAGCTTGCCCGGCGCGAAGGCTTCGGCCTGGTTCAACACCGCCTCGGCCTTCGACTTGTCGCCCTTGCGGGCGAGGAAGGAGGCATAGGCCTGGGCATTGCGCATCCAGGTTTCGGGCGCGGAGCCGCCGGCCGCGGTGTCGGCCAAGGTGGCGGCGTAGATCGCATCGGCCTTGTCGCTGAGGCCGGCGGCATCGGCGATCAGCGCGCGGTGGAACGACTTGAACAGACCGAACCAATCGGGGCCTTTCAGCTTGTCGATGGCGTCCATGGCCTCGGACGCGTTGCCGGCGCCCTGCTTGGCCCAGCCGTCCATGACGCCGGAAAGCAGCCGGTCGAGATCGGATTCGAGCGACAGCTTCAGCCAGTACTGCGCCTTTGCGTAGTCTTTCTTGTGGAAGGAATCGATGGCCAGCGCCAGGCGCGAGAAGCGCTCGACATCGGGCACTTCCTTCAGCTTGTCGGCATAGACCAGCGATTCCTCAAAGCGGCCCTGCGAGACCAGCGCCAGCATCAGGCTCTGCTGCAGATCCTTGTCATCGGGGGCAAAGGCCAGTGCCTGCTTGTAATAGGCGATCGCGTCGTCGAGGTCGTTGTCGCTTTCGGCGATATGGGCCGCAAGATAGGCGCCCGAGAAAGACGTGATCTGCAGCGGTTGGGCTTCTTCCTTGGCCTGGACCGGCAGCACCCAGAGCGCCACTCCGGTCAAAAATGCCAGCCTCGTCAGCCAGCGTGCACGTCCTTGCCGCATCGTATCCCTTTCAGCCAGATGCGATCCCGCCCTTGGCGGACCGCCCATAGACTCGATCTTTTCCGGCCAAAGCATGGCCTTTTTGGGGTCGGGCTTCAATCGCCGAGCGAATCACAATGCGATCATCCGGCTTAAAAAACGATGCCAGTCAGCGAAGATATGCGGATCGACGGCCGAATTTCGCCACATCCGTCTAAATGCGCGTTCCGTGAAAGCCGCTCGCCGCGACCGCGCCGCACAGCTCGAACCACTCGCAGCCCGGGCACGCCTTGCGCGTCAGGCCGGACGAAAACGCCTCGCGCATGCGCGCGAGGGTTGCGGCATCGAGCTCGAGCCGGGCGCCGGCCGGGAGCGGCCGACCGAGAAGATCGGCGACGTCCTGCGCCGCGACGGCATCCCGCCCGGCAGCGCTTTCGCCCAGGCAGTGCGGCTCTGACTCATTGAGCAGCGGCGCGCAGATGTCGTCCGGGCCGGAAACGATCAAAACATCCTCGCCGCCGGCCAGGCGCTCCACCACAACGTCATAGTTGGCGGTGAAGGCCGGCGAGTAACCCTTGCCGACATAGGTCAGCAGGCAGAGCAGATGATGGGCGCGCAGCCTGACGGTCATCCGGGTTCGGTCGTCCGCCCGACGGCTTACCGGGGATCGGCCGGCCGGTTGCCCGAAACAGCTTCAGCGTCGCCGCGCCCAGCGCCGACTTGAGCAGGCCGCCGACGATGAAGGGCAGGAAGCCGAAGGTGATCGCCTTCTCGGCGCCGATCATCACGGCAAGCCAGGCGGTGCCCAGGACCAGGCAGAGCAGGTTGCCGATGAGCATGGCGGCGAAGGCAAGCATGACGCGGTTGCCGTTCCAGCCACGTTCGGCCAGCCAGCCGACGACGGCGCCGACGACCGGGAAAGCGAAGAGGTAGCCGCCGGTCGGACCGACGAAATGCTGCACGCCGGCGGCACCGCCGGCCAGCACCGGAAACCCTGCCGCGCCTTCGACCAGCCAGGCGGCAACGGTCAGCGCGCCGAAGCGCCAGCCGTAAAGCGCGCCGACCAGCGTGACGGCGAAGGTCTGCATGGTCACCGGAACCGGCACCATCGGCACCTCGACGTAGGAGGACAGCGCCAGGAACAGCGAGCCGATAATGACGGCGCCGATCTGCCAGGCGAGCGAACGGCTGTGCAGCTTGAGCGGGCTGAAGGAGGGTTTTTGGGTCGAAATGGCTGCGTTGGTCACGGTGTCTTCCTTGGTTGGTGCGAAATTATAGATAATTTTTGAACTTCATCTATTATCGAATTCATATTTTGAAACGGTTGGCAAGCGCCTGCCCTCGAATTCGTCATTCCAGGGCGGAGCAAGGAGCGAAGCGACGCGCGCAGACCCTGGAATCCATTCCGTTACATCGACGCTTTGCCTACGGTGCAGAATTCTGCTCCGCCGCACTCTACGATCGAGGTAACGGCATGGATCCTCGGGTCTCCGCGTCCGCTTCGCTCCCGCTCCGCCCGTGGATGACGAAGTTGAGGGGCCCTCGGCTGATCGCCGATCGCTACCCCACGATCGCGAAGGCGTCGCGGGTGCGGCCGGAGGCGGTCTTGACCGGCTTCTGGCCGATCCATTGCACGTGGCGGCCGAGCGTCGCGGCGGCCGATTCGGTGTTGCCTTGCCGTAGCGCGCTTAGGATCGCGCGGTGATCCTGGTCGGTGCGGGTCTCCCATTCCGAGCGCCAGGCCGCGAACAGGAACCGGGCGCTCGCCGCATGCAGGTCGTCGATGGTGGAGAGCAGGCGCGGCATCTTGCAGGGCGCCAGGATCAGCCGGTGGAAGGTGCGGTTGGCCTCTTCCCAGGAGCGGACGTCGCGGGATTTGTCGCCGGCCTTTGTCGCCTCCTCGGCCTGGTCGAGGATCGATGCCGTCAGATGCGGCGCGGCATGGCGCAGCGCCAGCACTTCCAGCGCGGCGCGCATCTCGGCCACCTCCCTGACCTCGCCGAGATCGAAGGCGGCGACGCGCACGCCGCGCCTGGGCTCGCTGATCGCCAGGCCTTGAGCCTCCAGGCGGCGAAAGGCCTCGCGCACCGGGACATGGCTGGTGTTGAATTCCTCGGCGACATGGTCCTGGCGCAGCCGCGACCCGGGCTCGATCGCGCCCGAAATGATGCGATCCGCCAGCTCCTTGCTGATGCGGACGGCGATCGTGTCTTCTGTGCTGGCCATATTTATAGATAATTTGGCCAACCGCCTTTTGTCGAGGCGGCCAAAGCGGGATTCACAAGCGCCCTGCCCGGCGGATGCCAGCCAGGCAGGGAGCCAAGCAGGCTCAGCTCACCCGGCTGATGCAGAAATCGATGACGTCGATCAGCGCCGACTTCTGCGGCGTCGCCTCCAGCGGCGCCAGCGCATCACGGGCGATCTCGCCGAAATGGCGGGCGCGGCCGATTGTGTCGGCGATGGCGCCGTGGCGGGCCATCAGACCGATCGCCTTTTCGAGCCCGGCATCGTCGGTGACGTTCTCCTCGATGGCGCGCTTCCAGAAGCTGCGCTCGGCCTTGGTGCCGCGTCGGTAGGCGAGGATCACCGGCAGCGTCACCTTGCCCTCGCGGAAATCGTCGCCGACATTCTTGCCGAGATCCTTGCTGGAGCCGCCATAATCCAGCGCATCGTCGATGAGTTGGAAGGCGAGGCCGAGATTCATGCCGTAGGAGCGCAATGCGGCGCGGTCGGTGCGCGAAGCTTGGGCGATCACCGGCCCGACTTCGGCGGCGGCCGAGAACAGCGCCGCGGTCTTGGCCTTGATGACGGCGAAATGCTCGTCCTCGGTGGTGTCGAGGTTCTTGGCGGCGGCAAGCTGCATCACCTCGCCCTCGGCGATGATGGAGGCGGCGGCCGACAGGATGTCGAGGGCTTCCAGCGAGCCGACCTCGACCATCATGCGGAAAGCCTGGCCGAGCAGGAAATCGCCGACCAGAACGCTCGCCTGGTTGCCCCAGATCATGCGCGCCGTCTTCTTGCCGCGGCGCAAGGCGCTCTCGTCGACCACGTCGTCATGCAGAAGCGTCGCCGTGTGCATGAACTCGACCGCGGTCGCGAGCTTGACATGGCCTTCGCCCGAATAGCCGAACATCTGCGCGGCGGCCAACGTCAGCATGGGCCTGAGCCGCTTGCCGCCGGAAGAGATCAGGTGGTTGGCGATCTCCGGGATCATCTCGACGTCGGAGCCGGCCTTTGACAGGATCAGCTCATTGACGCGTCCCATGTCGGCGGCCGTCAGATCGATCAGATCCTTGATGGAAGCGGGTTCCCGCTTGCCTTCGATGTTGAGAACGACACCCACCACGACAACTCCCGTCTACATTGACGCGCACGTGCAGCGCGCGCCACGGCACCCTTGATCCCGCGCTGACTCTAGGGCGGCATAACCGGGCACGGCAAGAGGCGAATTGGCGCGCTCTGCCGACGCTGTGTTTACCCGCACGTTTACACGAACGCCGCAACCTGCGATTTTCATTCCATGATCGAGCTTGTCCGCACCAATGACGCCGTCGTGATCTCCTTTGTCGAATCGCTGATGCGCGACGCCGGCATCGCCTGTTTCGTCGCCGACCAGAATATGAGCGTGCTGGAGGGGTCGATCGGCCTTTTGCAGAAGCGTGTCATGGTCGACGCCGACAAGGCCGACGTGGCGCGCCGCATCCTCAAGGATGCCGGCATCGAAAACGAGATCCGCCAGAAATAATGGCAGCGACGACCGCCCCAGATACGCCGGCGCACACGGTCGATGCCTTCCATCGCGGCCGCTTCTGGCTGGTGCAGCCAAGCCAGGGCGGCCATCGCGCCGGCATGGACGCCATGATGCTGGCGGCCGCCGTGCCGTCCGGTTTTTCCGGCCGGCTCGCCGATTTCGGCGCCGGGGCTGGTGCTGCCGCGCTTGCCGTGCTGTCGCGCTGCCCGACGGCCCGGGCCGTGCTCATCGAGCGCTCGACCGAAATGGCTGGGTTCGCCGCCGCCACGCTTTCGCATCCCGGCAATGCGCATCTCGGCGACCGCGCTTCGGTGCTTACGGCCGACGTGACGCTGACCGGCCGGGCGCGCGCTGAGGCCGGGCTCGCCAACAATTCCTTCGACTTCGTCATCATGAACCCGCCTTTCAACGCGGCGCAGGACCGCTCGACGCCAGACGCGCTGCGCCGGCAGGCGCATGTGGCGGAGGACGGGCTGTTCGAAAGCTGGATCAGGAGTGCCGCCGCCGTCGCCAAGCCGCGCGGCGGGCTGGCCGTCATCGCCCGGCCCGAGCAGCTGGTTGCCATTCTCGACGCGATCGAGGGGCGCTTTGGCGACGCCGAATTGCTGTGCGTGCATCCGCGTCCGGACGCGGCGGCGATCCGCATCGTCGTCAGGGCGGTGCTCGGGGCGCGCGGGAAACTGTCGATCCGCCCGCCGCTCGCCTTGCACGGACCATCCGGCAACGCGCCGACGGAGCGGACGGAAATGATCAACAACGGCCTGGCATCGCTGTTCGGCGATTGATCCTGGGCCGGCGATGCGGCATTGCCGTTGGCCGGCGAATGCCTACATGGCAGGCAAGGTGACATCGCGCCCGAAAGACATTACCGACTTGCCTGATCTCACCCTGCTCCTTTGCATCTTGTCCGGAGACACCCGTTCGTGAAACGCCTTTTCAACCGCCTGCTGCCGAAATCCTGGCGCTCGACAGTCGTCACCATTCCGGTCATCCGGCTGCAAGGCACCATCATGGCCGGCGGCGGCCAGTTCCGGCCGAGCCTGTCGCTCGCCTCGACGGCCGGCCTCATCGAAAAGGCGTTCGGCTTCGACGCGCCGGCGGTCGCCATCTCGATCAACTCGCCGGGCGGCTCGCCGGTGCAGTCGCGGCTGATCTTCAAGCGCATCCGCGACCTGGCGGCGGAGAAGAACAAAAAGGTGCTGGTCTTCGTCGAGGATGTCGCGGCTTCCGGCGGCTACATGATCGCGGTCGCCGGCGACGAGATCTTCGCCGACCCGTCCTCGATCGTCGGCTCGATCGGCGTGGTCTCGGCCTCGTTCGGCTTCCCCGAGCTGATGAAGAAGATCGGCGTCGAGCGGCGCGTCCACACCGCCGGGCAGAACAAGGCGGTGCTGGATCCGTTCAAGCCCGAGAAGAAGGAGGATGTCGAGCGGCTGAAGGCGTTGCAGCTCGAAGTGCACGAGACCTTCATCGACCTCGTCAAGGAGCGGCGCGGCTCGAAGCTGAAAGACGATCCTGACCTGTTCACCGGCCTGTTCTGGACCGCGAAGAAAGGCCTCGAGCTCGGCCTTGTCGATGCGCTGGGCGACATGCGCAGCGTGCTCAAGACCCGTTTCGGCGACAAGACGCAGCTCAAACTGATCAGCGCGCCGCGTGGCCTGTTCGGCCGTTTCGGCCTGTTCGGCTCGCGCTTCTCGGCGCCCGATATCGCCGCTGCCGCCGCAAACGGCGTCCTCGATGCGGCGGAAGAACGCGCGCTGTGGGCGCGCTTCGGGCTTTGAAAAAGCCATGATTGCGTCTAGCATGATCGCTTGACCGACCCATCGGCCGGCCTTGCCGCGAGAACGCGGGAGGAGTTTGGATATGCCGCAGATCATTTTCTTCGCTGTTGTCGGCGCCGCCGCCTATTTCGGCTACCGCGCTTTCGTGCGCGAGGCTGAGCGCGTGACAGCCAAGATCCGGCGCACCGAAAAACAGGCGGCGAACGGCACGATGGGCACGCTGGTCAAGGATCCCAAGACCGGCGAATATCGTCTCGCCAAGGACTGATCCCATCTCGCCAGCAGCCGACATCCTGGAGCCCGGCACAGAGGTCCGGACGTGGCTCGCGCCGGCCAAGATCAATTTGGCGCTGCATGTCACCGGACGGCGCGGCGACGGCTATCATCTCATCGACAGCCTTGCCGTGTTCACACGCTTCGGCGACCGGTTGGAAATCGAACCGGCGGAGCAGGACGAATTCTCGGTGTCCGGCCGATATGCCGCCGGCCTGCCGCTCGACGACGGCAATCTGGTGGTGAAGGCGCGCGATGCCCTGCGCCGGGAAGCCGGCGCGCAGCGCACGCCGCCGGTCGCCATCCGGCTGGAGAAGAACCTGCCGATCGCCTCGGGAGTCGGCGGCGGCTCCAGCGACGCGGCAGCCGCGCTCAACGGCCTGGCGCGGCTCTGGAAGCTCGATATCGACGAGATTTCGCTGGCCCGGATCGGGCTTTCGCTCGGCGCCGACCTGCCGATGTGCCTGAAGTCGAAGCCGCTGATCGCACGCGGCATCGGCGATGAGGTGTCGCCGCTCTCCGCGTTTCCGGCGCTTGGCCTGGTCCTGGTCAATCCGGGCATCGCCGTCTCGACACCGGACGTGTTCAAGGCGCTCTCCCGTCGCGACAATGACGCGCTGCCGCCGCTGCCGAAGCGCCTCGACTTCCATGCCGTCCGCAACTGGCTGGAAACGACCCGCAACGATCTCGAAGGCGCCGCCAGTTCGATCGAACCTGCGGTGGGCGAGGCGCTCAAAGCACTCAAACGCGCCGACGCAGCCTTTGCGCGCATGTCCGGCTCGGGCGCCACCTGCTTCGGCCTGTTCGAGACCGGCAATGTCGCCAAGCGCGCTGCGCTCGAGATCCGCGCGCGTCATCCCGACTGGTTCGTGGCCGCCACGCGCAGCATGGAGGTGAGCGATGGCGAAGCTTGACGAGAGCCGGCCCTTCATTCCGGTGCGCATCGCGGTGCTGACGGTATCCGACACGCGCGGCCTTGCCGACGACAAGTCGGGCCAGACGCTGGCCGACCGCATCGCGCAAGCCGGCCATGTGCTTGCGGCGCGCGACATCGTCACCGACGACCGCGAAAAAATCCGCGACAAGGTCGTCGGCTGGTCGAAGGACGACTACATCGACGTCGTCATCACCACCGGCGGCACCGGTTTCACCGGCCGCGACGTGACGCCGGAGGCGCTGGAGCCGATCTTCGAAAAGCGCATGGACGGGTTTTCGGAAGTCTTCCACCGCATCTCCTACGACAAGATCGGCACCTCGACGATCCAGAGCCGTGCGACCGGCGGCGTCGTCAACGCCACCTTCGTCTTCGTGCTGCCGGGCTCGCCCGGCGCCTGCAAGGACGCCTGGGACGGCATCATCAAGGCGCAGCTCGACTACCGGCACATGCCCTGCAACTTCGTCGAGATCATGCCGAGGCTCGACGAGCATCTTCGGCGCGGCGGCAATCCCACTTCGTAAGGGGCGCAGGCGTCACTTCGGCGGCGCCACCCAGATTTCGGCGTTCAACCGCCTGGTCGCGAGACCCCGAGCCAGGGCCTCCGCACCGCGAGCGCTCTTTGCCAGAGCCGAGGCCTGGCGCTTGCTGATGACGAGACCCTCGGCGAGCGCCCGATTGCCCGAAAAGACACGCGCCAGGAAAGGCGCGCGATCGGACCGAGCGCGTGAAAAGCGTGCCGGCATCGTTTGCTTTGCCGTATGCGCGACAACCTCGTCGATCCAGCCTTCGGCGAGCCGGGCGCCGGGCTCCAGAAGCAGCAGCCAGTCGCCCTTGGCCTGGCCGATGCCGGCGCCCAACCCACCGCTCACATAATGGCAGCCGGCATGCTCGGCCACCCGATGCGTCTGGTCGGTCGAGCCTTGATCGCAGACGATGACGTCGCGCACGACGCCTTCGACCGCGCCGCCCACCAGCGAGGCGAGCGTGCGGGCAAGTCCCTCTTCGTCGTTGCGGGTCTCGATGAGAACGCTGAGCATGCCTAGCCGAATAGCGGAAAGTGCGGCGATGCGCCAGTTGCGCGCGCCAAGCGAAAAAGTTCTTGCTTTGTTCTCATCGGCAAAATAGGAATAGTTTCATGAACAGAGCGATTCGACAGCCTGCCGACAGTCCCTGGGAGAGGGCGAAAATGGAACAGATCGTGCGCGCCGACATTGCCGCTTTCGGAGCGGGCAGAGCCGAGATGGCGAACGCGATGATAGAGCAGAGCGGCATGCGCGTCCGGCCCGACCGCAATCGCGGGCGCTCGGCCAGCATCAACCCGTCCGGCCGGTTCGAGCCGGTCAGCCGGCATGTCTTCGACGACGGCTGGAACTCGCTGGAGGAGTTGCCGCCGTTCAAAACGGAAGTGCAGGTCGAGAAGCCGCGCACCATCATTACCCGCAACGAGTCGCCCGACATTTCCTTCGACCGTTCGATCAATCCCTATCGCGGCTGCGAGCATGGCTGCGTCTACTGTTTCGCCCGTCCGACGCATGCCTTCATGGGTCTGTCGCCGGGGCTCGATTTCGAATCGAAGCTGTTCGCCAAGCCGGATGCGGCGCGCATGCTGGACAGGGAGTTGTCGAAGCCGGGCTACCAGCCGCGCACCATCGCCATCGGCACCAACACCGATCCCTATCAGCCGATCGAGAAGCAGTACCGGATCATGCGCGAGATCCTCGAGGTGCTGGAGGCGCGCGGACACCCGGTCGGCATCGTGACGAAGTCGGCGCTGGTGACGCGCGACATCGACATCCTGTCGCGCATGGCGGAGCGTGGCCTTGCCAAGGTGGCGCTTTCGGTGACGACGATGGACCGCATGCTGGCCCGCACCATGGAACCCCGCGCGTCGACCCCGACGAAGCGGCTGGAGGCGATCAGGCAATTGTCGGACGCTGGCATCCCGGCCTCGGTGATGGTGGCGCCGATCATTCCCGGCCTCAACGATCCGGAGATGGAGCGCATCCTCGATTCGGCGCGGGCCGCCGGCGCCCGGGAGGCCGGATACGTCATCCTGCGCCTGCCGCTGGAAGTGGCGCCGATCTTCAAGGACTGGCTGTTGCGGCATTACCCCGACCGCTACCGGCATGTGATGTCGCTGATCCGCTCGATGCGCGATGGCAAGGATTACGATTCCGAATGGGGCAAGCGCATGAAAGGCGCCGGACCCTATGCCTGGCAGATCGGCCGGCGCTTCGAGATCGCGGCCAAGCGTCTCGGCCTCAATGCCGAACGACGGCAGCTTCGCATCGATCAATTCGTCGCAGGCTCCGGCGCCGGCGAGCAGCTGATGCTGCTTTGAAGATGGCGCCGGCCGTGACGGCCGGCCCTAAGCAGTTCCAGGCAAAGCGGTTTTCCGTCTGGGATTGATGCTTGTTTCAAGAATCCCGTCCGGCCCCTGTCCCCCGGCTGTGAGA
>NZ_RZRX01000122.1:0-18272 GCF_003997405.1 Mesorhizobium sp. M2A.F.Ca.ET.042.01.1.1 | reverse complement strand
CGGTAAAGCTGGTCGAAGGACAGGGAACGCCCACACTGCTGCTCGGGTGATCTACCGCACCCGCTGTCCCGTCGCCGGCGACCAGAGCGGCCATTGCTCGAGAAAGTCGTGGCTGTGGATGACGACGCGCTGCCCGTCGATCAGGATGATCGAATAGGCGGGCGGCGCCCGCTCGACCATCTCGTCGCCGACCACGTCGAGCATGAAGCGGGCATGCAGGCCGCGTTGCACCGAGAACGGAATGCCTGCGACGGTGCCGGCTATGTCGCGGTGGACATGGCCGAAGAAGATGTAACGGACATTGCCGTGGCGCGTCAGCACGTCGATGAGCCGCTGCGGCTGCTCGAGCCCGAGCGGGTCGAGCAGCGTAAGCCCGAGCTCGACCGGCGGATGGTGCAGGAAGACATAGGCCGCCTTGCCCGCCGCCTCGGCGAGCCTGGCATCGAGCCAGCCGAGCCGGTCGTCGCACAACTCGCCGGTGACGCGGCCTTCCGCCAGGCTGTCGAGGAAGATGAGCCGCCCTTCCGGCGTGTCGAAAACCGACTGCACGAAACCGTTGCCGTCGGTCCCGTTTTCCGGAAAGGCGGCGATCAGGTTGGCGCGCCGGTCATGGTTTCCAGGCAGCAGCCGGTAAGGCAAGGTGAGCCGGCTCAGCGCCGCCTTCAGGTCGGCATAGCTGTCGGCCTCGCCGTCGTCGGTCAGGTCGCCGGTGAAGATGCAGAGCGCCGCATCGCTGTGGCGGTGATTGATATGGTCGATGCAACGATCGAGCCGCTCATTCAGGTTCGCGCCATATCGTATCTCGCGCAGACGGCCGAGATGGACGTCGGTAACCTGGATGATCTTCATGCCCTGAACCCTCAATCAAAATGTTCGCAAAAACCGACGGAAAGGGATCACCCTTGTAGCGCCGGCTCCGGCACAGAAGCCTTGAACACCTCCAGCCTACCGCCTGTCTCCGAGGAGAAGAAGTGCAGGTCCGATTCGGCGAACTGCAGGCCGATCGTGCTGCCCGGTTCGGGGTGGACCGCCTCAGACGTCACGACGGAGAACGGCGCGCCGTCGAGATCGACATAGATGACACGGCCGGCGCCCAATTCCTCGATGAGGTCGACCGTCGCCGCGAGCGCTCCGGGCGTCCCCGGCGCCACCATACGCACCGCTTCCGGCCGGACGCCGACCGCGACCTTCGAGCCCACGGCAAGGCCCGTGCGCGACACGCTGAGCTTGCGGCTGCCGCCAAGCAGCGACAGCCCGTCGATCGTCACCGTGCCTTCGAGCATGTTCATCGCCGGCGCGCCGACGAAGGTGGCGACGAAGCGGCTTGCCGGCCGGCCATAAACTTCCGCCGGCGTGCCGACCTGCTCGACGCGGCCGCCATTCATTACCACCAGCCGGTCGGCCAGCGTCATCGCTTCGACCTGATCATGCGTGACGAAGACGGAGGTGGCATTGAGCCGCCGGTGCAGCTTGCGGATTTCCGAACGCATCTGCACGCGCAGCTTGGCGTCGAGGTTGGAGAGCGGCTCGTCGAAGAGGAACACCTTCGGCTCGCGGATCATGGCGCGGCCCATGGCAACGCGCTGGCGCTGGCCGCCGGACAGCGCCATCGGCTTGCGGTCAAGCAGGTGTTCCAGTTCCAGGACGCGCGCCACCGCCTGGATGCGCTGGGTCCGTTCGGGCAACGGAACGCCTGCCACCTTCAACGAATAGCCGATGTTCTGCGCCACGCTCATATGCGGGTAGAGGGCGTAATTCTGGAACACCATGGCGCAGCCGCGCTCGCGCGGCTCGAGCTTGTTGACGATCGTGCCGTCGATGGCGATCGTGCCGTCGGAAATCTCTTCCAGCCCGGCGATCATCCTGAGCAGCGTGGACTTGCCGCAGCCCGACGGCCCGAGAATGACGACGAATTCGCCCGAGGCGAAGTCGAGGTCGACGCCGTGCACGACCTGCGTCTTGGCATAGTTCTTCTTGACGCCGCGGATGGTGATGGAGGCCATTTTATCGTCTTCCTATTTTTCGGTGGCGATCAGGCCGCGCACGAACCAGCGCTGCATCAGCACCACGACGATCATAGGCGGCAGCATGATGATCAGCGTGCCAGCCATGGCGATATGCCATTCCGGCGCGCCGCCGACATTGGGAATGAGCTGCTTCAGCTCGGTCACCGCCATCGCATGCGACTGGTCCGTGGTGATGAGCAGCGGCCACAGATACTGGTTCCAGGCCCACAGGAACATGATGGTGCCGAGCGCCGCCATGTTGTTGCGCGACAGCGGCAGAAGGATATCCACGAAGAAGCGCAGCGCGCCGGCGCCGTCCATGCGCGCCGCCTCGGTCAACTCGTCCGGCACGGTCAGGAAGAACTGGCGGTAGAGGAAAGTGCCGGTGGCGGTCGCAATCAGCGGCAGGATCAGGCCGCTATAGGAATTGAGCAGCCCCAGGCTGAGCTGGACTTGAACCCCCGATATCTTCTCGATCAGCCAGGACAGCCCTGTCAGGTCCATGATCGTCTGATAGGGCTCGAGCACGTTGGCGACCACCGCATAGGTCGGCACGATGCGCACTTCGAGCGGCAGCATCAGCGTGATGAAGATCAGCCAGAAGATCAGCATGCGGCCGGGATAGCGGAAATAGACGATCGAGAAGGCGGTGAGCGCCGAGATGATCACTTTGCCGGCGGCAACCCCAAACGCCATGATGAAGGAATTGAGCAGCTTCGGGCCGAGATCGGCCGTCGCCCATGCCGTCTTCATGTTGACCCAGAAGTCGCTGCCCGGCAGCAGCGACATCGGCACGTCGTTGACGTCCTTCAGATTGTGCGAGGCGGCGATCGCCACGATGACGAACGGCGCCACACAGAAGACGAAGCCGGCGAACAGGATCAGATGCGTGAAGAAATTGAGGATCGGAGTGCGCTCGACCATGGCCCGCCTCAACGATAATGCACGCGCCGCTCGATGAAGCGGAACTGGACGATGGTGAGCGCGATGATCAAGAGCATCAGGATGATGCTCTGCGCGGCCGCGCCGGAGTAATCCAGGCCTTTGAAGCCGTCGGAATAGATCTTGTAGACCATCAGATTGGTGGCGTTGGCCGGCCCGCCGGCAGTCATGATGTCGACGATGCCGAAGGAATCCTGGAAACTCTCGGTGATGTTGATGACCAGCAGGAAGAAGATCGTCGGCGTGATCAGCGGGAACTGGATGTCCCAGAACCGCCGGATGACGCCGGAGCCGTCCATCGCCGCCGCCTCGATCAGCGAACGCGGGATCGCCTGCAAGGCAGCGAGGAAGAAGATGAAGTTGTAGCCGACATACTTCCAGGAAAAGGCGATGATGACGGATGCCATCGCGTCGGCGCCGTCGAGGCCGGGGTCCCAGAAGCCGGGCCAGACCTTGTTGACGACGGCCATGAAGCCGGCCTCCGGCGCCAAGATGAAACGAAATGCCAGCGCCAGCGCCGGCGCGGCGATGCCGTAAGGCCAGATCAGCACCACGCGGTAGAGCCACGAGCCGGCAAGCTGCCGGTCGGTCAGGGCGGCGAGCACCAACGCGATGACCATCGCCAGGCCCGTGCTGATGCCGGCGAAGATCATGCTGGCGGTGATGGAATTCCAGTAGTCGGCATTGGCCAGGATCGAGCGGAAATTGTCGAGCCCGACCCAGATGTTGCCGCCACCCCAGGGCTGCTGCAGCGTCAGCGACCAGTAGACCGCCTGGCCGGCAGGCCAATAGAAGAAGGTGAAGATCAGGAGGAGCTGCGGCACCGCGAACAGGATGCCGATCGTCCATCTGCCGAAAGTGACGCGTTTTTCCATCGATCCGCCGATGCAGTGGAACCCATCAGCCCGCCTTCGCGGACAAACTAGATTATGAAATGGCCGCCCGTCGAATCTCGACGGGCGGCCATTGCGCTATCCGGGATCAGGGCAGGGTCTTACCCGGATAGGTCTGCTGGAAGCGCTCGAGGATCGCGTCGCCATTCTTGACCAGCGCGTCGAGGCCTTCCTGCACGCTGACCTTGTTGGCGAAGATCGCCTGCATCTGCGTGCCGAACTCGGCGCGGATCTGGGTGAAGTTGCCGAGGCGGATGCCGCGGGTGATCTCGGTCGGCTCCGACGCGGTCAGGCTGGCGATGGCCACCTCGCGGCCCTTATAGGGCGCCTTGTCGTAGAAGCCGTTGGATTTCATGAAATCGAAGCCCGATTTCGTCACCGGAATGTAGCCGGTGTTGGTCGACCAGAACAAAGCGGTCTTGGGGTCGTGGATGAAGTTGAGAAAGGCGGCCGCGCCCTTGTATTCGGCGTCCGACTTGCCGGACAGCACCCACAGCGAGGCGCCGCCGACCAGCGAGTTCTTGCGCTCGGTGCCGGCATAGACCGGCAGCTCGGCGACATCCCAGCTCATGCCTTCCTTCTGGGTGCGGCCGACCGTGCCGTGGTCGCCGACCGAGGTCAGGATGAGCTGGCAGGTGCCGGTGGCGAAGGCCTGCACCATATCCTGGCCGAGGTCCTTGGATTTGATCTTGATGAGACCCGCGTCATACCACTTCTTGAGGTCGGTGACGTACTGGACGAACTTGGTCTTGTTGACTTCCAGACGCGCGTCGAGGCCGTCATAGCCGTTGTTCTTGGTGGCGATCGGCTGGTTGTGGATAGCCGAGAACTGCTCCATCAGCTGCCAGCTTTCGTTGGCCGAGATGTTGATCGCCATCGGACAATCATAGCCGGCGTCCTTCAGCGCCTTGAGATCGGCGCCGACATCTTCCCAGGTCTTCGGCGCCTCGGTCTTGCCGATCTTGGCGAAGGCGTCCTTGTTCCAGTACATAAGCGCCGTCGACGAGTTGAACGGGAAGGACAGCATCTCGCCCTTCGACGTCGCGTAATAGCGGGCGATGCCGGGGAAATAGTCGTTGTAGTCGATCTTGTAGCCGTTCTCCTCCATCAGCTTGTCGGCTGGCTTGTAGGCGCCCGACAGCATCATCGTGGCGGTGCCGACGTCATAGACCTGGACGACGGTGGGCTGCTTGCCGGCACGGAAGGCGGCGATCGTGTTCTGCAGCGTGGCGTCGTAGTTGCCCTGGCTGGTGCAGACGACCTCGTAATCCTTCTGCGAAGCGTTGAAGTTCTTGCACAGCGTGTCGACGACGCGGGCGAGATCGCCCGAAAGACCGAACCAGAAATCGAATTTGACCGGCTCGGCAATAGCAGGAACCGCAAACGCGGTGCTGAGCGCGCCGGCGGCAAGGGCAGCGAAGCCCCGCTTGATGATCGTCATGGTTTTCCCTCTTGAGTGGCAGTGTGACAAGGGTTTTGCGCAAGTCCTTGCCCGCTCTCATAGAGAAGGTATGTGACAGTTCTGTTGTGGGCCCGAAGCCCCTGAGGACAGCCAGTCTCTCCTCCCCTGGCAGCGGCAGCGCCGGCATGAAAACGTCACATCGGCGCTCTAGAGCATGATCCCGAAAAGTGGGAACCGGTTTTCGGACAAGATCATGCTCCAACAAAGAATTGGATCAGGATGGCGATTCAACGAAACGTCATCCTGATCCAGGAAGCTAGGGCGCCGCCAGGCGGCGAAAAGACCTCTTTGATTAACCGGCTAACTGGATGAGAAGAGACATGCTGGTTTCGCAGCTCACGCACGTGCCGGTCGCCGTCCGCAACGCGATGCGGGATGGGCCGCGCGACAGCGCCACTCATCTGCGCCACGCCGCCGCCGTTCCCGCCCTCGGCGAGATCGAGATCGGCGGCAAGGCTTCGCGTGAAAGCGCCGGCGAGAGCCTTACCGTCATGGCCTGGAATGTCGAGCGGCTGCGCCACGTCGATGCCATCGCCGAAACGATCGCCGGCAAGGCGCCACACGTCGTGCTGCTGTCCGAGGTCGACAAGGGCATGGCGCGCTCCGGCAATGGCCATCTTTTGAGCCGGCTTGCCGATCGCCTGGGCCATTCCTACGCCTATGGCGTCGAGTTCCTCGAACTCGGCACCGGCAATGAGGTGGAACAGGCGGCAAATGGCGGCGCCGAGAATGCGGAGGGCTTCCACGGCAACGCCATAACCAGCGCCGTTCCGCTGCTGCGGCCTTTTCTCGTTCGCTTCGACGCCGCCGGCGCCTGGTTCCTGCCGGAGCACGGCCAGCCGCGCATCGGCGGCCGCATGGCGCTCGGAGGCCAGGTGATGGTCGGCGACCGCCGTGTGACCGTCGTTTCCGTGCATCTCGAGAACCGCACCACGCCTGGCGGCCGGGCCGACCAGACGCGCCACCTGCTCGACGCCATCGACAGATATGACGAGGAAGCGTCGGTTCTCATCGGCGGCGACTTCAACACGCTGACGGCCACCTATCCGG
This sequence comes from Mesorhizobium sp. M2A.F.Ca.ET.042.01.1.1, assembly GCF_003997405.1. Lineage (NCBI taxonomy): Bacteria > Pseudomonadati > Pseudomonadota > Alphaproteobacteria > Hyphomicrobiales > Phyllobacteriaceae > Mesorhizobium > Mesorhizobium sp. M2A.F.Ca.ET.042.01.1.1. The sequence goes on along the minus strand of NZ_RZRX01000122.1, from coordinate 11,919 downwards.
AACGCAATGACGACCCGGCCGCGTGGCGAAAGCGCATCGCCGCCGAACCGGACCGGCTGATGTGCCCGGACCGCCACGAGCCCCTCTTCGCGATCATGGCCGAGCGTTGCTACGACTGGCGCGACGCCAACGCCTTCGACAAGCCGACGCAGCGGCGCGCGGCCGGCGACTTGACGCCCGCCGGCCATATTGACTGGTTCTTCACCCGCGGCCTTTCGGCAAGCGCGCCGGCGACGCTGCCGGCGGTGCTGCCGGACGGCAGCCCGAGCGCCGACCATGAGGCGCTGGTGGTCACGGTGCGGGTGAAGTGACGGCCTTCAGGATCGACCAATTCCCGCTGGCTCGGCCCAATGATTCCAGGCATGGCCTCCCTGACAGATACAACCTGGGACGCACGCAATGGTTGCTGACGACATAACCGATTCTTCAGCTGCTGGGCCCTAATAAATTCCGTTGCCTTGATTGATGCGGGAAGATCAGGTGAAGCAAGATGTTGACCGTCTATAATTGTATCGTGAACGAGCACGATCTGAGACTGGTCGCACTGGCCGCGCTGATTTGTGGAATTTCTTGTTTCACCGCTGTCAATCTGCTCCGCCATGTCGTGCAATCGACCAGCCGGAACCGTTATGCCTGGCTGCTGATTGCCGCCGCTTCCACCGGCTTCGGCATCTGGGCGACGCATTTCATCGCCATGATCGCCTTCACGCCGGGAATACCCAACGCCTACAACGCCGAGCTTTCTGTCGCTTCGCTGGCGGTTTCCGTTCTTCTGACGGCCGCTGGGATATGGATCGCAACCGCGCGCAGCGGCATCGACCACTATCTCGTCGGTGGCGCCGTGCTCGGCATCGGCATCGCGGCGATGCACTATACCGGCATGGCGGCTTTCGAGGTCGAGGGTCGGATCGTCTGGAACCAGCTGCTGGTCGCGGCATCGCTGGTCTCGGGTATATCACTTGCCGCGCTTTCGCTGTTTATCGTGCTGCGTCGCCCGTCGACCCTGGCGACAATCGCCGGTGCCGTCCTGCTGACGCTGGCGATCTGCACGCTGCATTTCATCGCCATGGCCGCCGTCTCGATCTATCCGGATTCCTCGATCGAGATCTCGAAATTCACGATCGCTCCGATGTCGCAGGCTTTCGCAGCCGCGACGGCAAGCCTCGTCATCCTGGTGCTGGCGGCCACCGCGCTGTGGATCGATCTGCGCTTCCGCCGTCACAGGATCGAGGCGGAGCGCATGCACGGCCTCGCCAATGCTGCCGTCGAAGGCCTCATCGTCTGCGACGGCAACCGCATCGTCAGCGCCAATGACAGCATCGTGGCGCTGAGCGGCATCGCCGCCGGCACGCTGAACACGATGAGGCTGGGCGAGCTGTTCGGCGAACGGGTTGCGTCGGCCGTTGCCACCGGCAACGGACAGGCGCAGGAAGCCGACCTCCGCGGTCAGGACGACAGCCGGATACCGGTGGAGCTGATCGCCAGGAGAATCGATTATTGCGGCAAGCCGCATCTGGTCGTGGCCGTGCGCGACATACGCGAACGCAGGAAGGCCGAACAGGAGATCATGCGGCTTGCGAATTACGACCCGCTCACCGGCCTTGCCAACCGCCGTAGCTTCACCAGCCGCCTGGAAGCCGAGATCGCCGCGTCCGCGCCAGATGGCAAAAGCAGTGGCAAAGGTAGCCAGCTGGCGCTCATGCTGCTCGACCTCGACCGGTTCAAGGAAGTGAACGACCTCTTCGGCCACGCCGCTGGCGACGCCGTGCTGCAAAAGGTGGCTCACTGCGCCTCCAGCGTGCTGCGCCACGGCCAGATGCTGGCCCGGCTTGGCGGCGACGAATTCGCCATCATCGCCCCCAACCTTCCTGACCCGCAGGCGGCGGGCCGCATAGCCGAGGCGGTGCTTTCGGCGCTGCGCCAGGAAAACCGGTTGTCGCCCGGCGGCATGGTGTCGGCCAGCATCGGCATCGCGCTTTATCCGCTCGATGCCGACGAACAGGCGGCGCTGGTCAGCCATGCCGACACCGCGCTTTATCGCGCCAAGGCCGAAGGCAAGGACACCTTCCGCTATTTCGAGGCCTCCATGGGTGCCGAGGCGCGCGACCGGCGCAGCCTGGAGCAGGATCTGCGCCAGGCAGTGGCGCGCGGCGAATTCCGGCTCGTCTACCAGCCGCAGAAGGAAATCAGCAGCGGCAGGATGATCGGCTTCGAAGCCCTGCTGCGCTGGCAGCATCCCGACCGCGGCGAGGTTCCGCCTTCGGTGTTCATCCCGGTGGCCGAGGATAGCGGTTCGATTGCCCAGATCGGCGAGTGGGTGCTGTCGACCGCCTGCGAGGAGGCCGCGACGTGGAAGAACCCGCTGACGGTCGCTGTCAACGTCTCGGCGGTGCAGCTTCACAATCCCGATTTCAGCCGCAAGGTGCATGAGGTGCTGCTTCGCACCGGCCTGGCGGCGGGCCGGCTCGAGCTCGAAATCACCGAGACGGCGTTGGTGAAGGACATGCCGCGCGCGCTGGCCACCTTGCGTCAGATCAAGGCGCTGGGCGTACGCGTGGCGATGGATGATTTCGGCACCGGCTATTCCTCGCTGTCCAACCTGCGCGCCTTCCCCTTCGACAAGATCAAGATCGACGGGTCCTTCATCAAGCAGGTCGACCGCAACGGTCAGGTCGCGACCATCGTGCGCGCCGTGCTCGGCCTGGGGCGCGGCCTCGGCCTGCCGGTCCTGGCCGAAGGCGTCGAGACGCTCGACGAATTGCGCTTCCTCGATGCCGAGGATTGCGACATCGGTCAGGGATATTTTCTGGGCAGGCCCGGCCCGATCGAGGCGTTCAGCGAGCTCACGGGTGTTCCGGCGGCCGATGACGGCGTCAAGGAAGACGCGGCAACCGCCAAGGTCGAAAATATCCGGGGCGGCAGCATCCTGATGCTGCAGCCGGCAGCGGCCGCGCGTTCAGTCTAAGCAATTCCAGGAAAAGTGCGTAGCGGTTTTCCGTCCGGAATTGCGTCAACACAAAAGATCACACGATCACGGCGCGAGCGCCGCTTCCACCAGGCGCTTGGCGTCCGGGCTCGACCATTCGGCCGGCCCGTTCATATGCGCGATCAGGCAGCCGTCCGCGTCGATCAGCATGGTGACCGGAAGCCCGAGCGCCAGGCCGCGCGTCTTCGCCTCGTTGAACAGCGCGATCGTCGGGTCCCGGTAGAAGCCGAGCGTCTCGACGCCGATCTCCTTGAGGAACTTCTTCGGCTTGGTATCGTCGCCCGTATCGACATTGACCGCGACGACCTCGAAGTCCTTGCTGCCCTTCTCCTTCTGCAGCGCATCGAGCGCCGGCATCTCGGCCCGGCACGGCGCGCACCATGTCGCCCACAGATTGAGCAGCACCGTCTTGCCGGCATGGTCGGCGATCGTCATCGGCTTGCCGTCTGGCCCGTTGAAGGCGAGGCTTTTCAGCGATTGCGGCGGATCGGCCGGCTGCAGCGCCGCGACCTGGCCGACGGCTTTCGCCGCGATGGTCTTGGCCCGGGTTGCCTTGGCCGCGCAGGCGGCGTCGTTCTTGGCGGCGGCCGAGGCGACCTTCTCGGGAGCATTGTTGCCAGAACCGCTCTCGCTGACATATACCGCGACCGCGCCGGCCAGCACGCCCGCCACCAAAGCGGCTAGGATGAGGCGCGGGGCCGGGAAGAATCTACTGCCGTCTGCCATTTTCAAAACTGCTCCGGAGCACGGGTTATAGCGATGAGCGACAAGAAGGCCAGCAACCAGATGTGGGGCGGACGTTTTGCCTCGGGTCCGGCCGCGATCATGGAAGCGATCAACGCGTCGATCGGCTTCGACCGCAAGCTCTATGCGCAGGACATAAGCGGATCGATCGCCCATAGCGAGATGTTGGCTGAAACGGGCATTATTTCGGCGGCCGATCAAGAAAAAATCGCTCACGGGCTGAACACGATCCTGAAAGAGATCGAGGCCGGCACCTTCGAATTCTCGACCAGGCTCGAAGACATCCACATGAATGTCGAGGCCCGCCTTGCCGACCTGATCGGCCCTGCGGCCGGACGTCTGCACACCGCCCGCTCGCGCAACGACCAGGTGGCGGTCGATCTGAGGCTCTGGGTCAAGCAGGAATGCCAGCGCGTCGCCGGGGCATTGAAGGACTTGATCGCCGCATTCCTCGAACGCGCCGAGGAGCATGCGGCGACCGTCATGCCCGGCTTCACCCATATGCAGGCCGCGCAGCCGGTGACCTTCGGCCACCACTGCATGGCCTATGTCGAGATGTTCGGCCGCGACCTCTCGCGCGTCCGCGACGCCATCGAGCGCATGGATGAAAGCCCGCTGGGCGCGGCGGCCCTTGCCGGCACCAGCTTTTCCATCGACCGCCATATGACGGCGAAGGCGCTCGGTTTCCGCGAGCCGACGCGCAATTCGCTGGACAGCGTCTCGGACCGCGATTTCGCGCTCGAATTCCTGAGCCTCGCCGCGATCTGCGCGACGCATTTGTCCAGGCTCGCCGAAGAGATCATCATCTGGTCGACGCCGCAATTCGGCTTCATCCGCCTGTCGGATTCCTTCTCCACCGGCTCCTCGATCATGCCGCAGAAGAAGAACCCGGACGCCGCCGAGCTGGTGCGCGGCAAGACCGGCCGCGTCAACGGCCATCTCATCGGCCTGCTGACCGTGATGAAGGGCATGCCGCTGACCTATGGCAAGGACATGCAGGAGGACAAGGAAGCGGTCTTTGACGCCGCCGAGACGCTCGACCTGATGCTGGCGGCGACCACCGGCATGGTGCGCGACATGACCGTCAACGCCGCCGCCATGAAGAAGGCCGCCGGCGCCGGTCACGCCACCGCAACCGACCTCGCCGACTGGTTGGTGCGCAATCTCGGCCTGCCCTTCCGCGAGGCACATCATGTCACCGGCCGCGCCGTGGCGCTCGCCGATGAGAAGAAGGTCGGCCTGGAGAGGCTCTCGCTGGAGGACCTGCGCTCGATCCATCCCGGCATCACCGGCGACATCTTCTCGGTGCTTGCCGTGCAGAATTCGGTGAAGAGCCGGGTGAGCTTCGGCGGCACCGCGCCGTCCGAAGTGCGCAAGCAGATCCGCTACTGGAAAAAGCGGCTCGCCAAGGCTTAATGCCTGTCGCCCGGAAGTGCATAGCGGTTCTGGGATAACGACATGCATCAAAACAAATGCATGTCGCCCAGAAGTGTGTAGCGGTTCTGGGACAACGACATTCATCAAACAATTGCCCGGATGCAAAGCGCCGAAAACTCGGCTAAAAGCGGCGGCACAGGAAACAGTTTCAAACGGATGGATCGATGACCCGTAGCAGGATTTTGGTGAGGCTGGCGCTGCTGGCGGCGGTTGTCACCGTCACGGCCTGCGGCAGGAAGACCGGCCTCGACACGCCCTACGAGGCGGCTGTACAGGCGCGCAAGGATGCGGAAAAAGCCAAGCAGCCGGTGCCGCCCGAGCCGGAGAAACCGGTCAAGGACAGGAAGTTCATCCTCGATCCCCTGCTCTAGAGCCAACGGGATCGCTCGATCTCACCATGCTCCAACTTTCCGGGACCAACCCTCGTGAACCATTTCGACTACCGCGACGGCGTGCTCCATGCCGAGGATGTCGCCATTCCCGATATAGCAGCCGAGGTCGGCACGGCCTTCTACTGCTATTCGACAGCGACGCTGACCAGGCATTTCCGCGTTTTCAGCCAAGCCTTTGCCGGCCTCGACGCGCTGGTCTGCTACGCCATGAAGGCGAACTCCAACCAGGCCGTGCTGAGGACGCTGGCCAGGCAAGGTGCGGGCGCCGACGTGGTCTCGGAAGGCGAACTGCGCCGCGCCCTGGCCGCCAGCATCCCGGCCAGCAAGATCCTGTTTTCCGGCGTCGGCAAGACCGCGCGCGAGATGGACTTCGCGCTCTCCGCCGGCATTCTGTGCTTCAACGTCGAATCCGAGCCTGAACTCGAACTGCTGTCGGCGCGCGCGGTGGCGCTCGGCAAGGTGGCGCCCATCTCGCTGCGCATCAATCCGGATGTCGATGCCAGGACGCACAAGAAGATATCGACCGGCAAGGCCGAGAACAAGTTCGGCATCCCGTGGCAGCGCGCGCGGCAGGTCTATGCCCGCGCAGCCGAATTGCCCGGCATCAAGGTGACTGGCATCGACACCCATATCGGCAGCCAGATCACCGAGTTGCAGCCATTCGACGACGCCTTCGCGCTGCTGGTCGAGCTGGTCGGCGCGCTGCGCGCCGACGGACATGCGATCGAGCATGTCGATCTCGGCGGCGGCCTCGGCATTCCCTACCGCGTCGACAACAGCCCGCCGCCTTTGCCCGACGCTTATGCCGAGATTGTCAGGAAGCATGTCACCAGGCTCGGTCTCAAGGTGATGTTCGAGCCAGGCCGCCTGATCGTCGGCAATGCCGGCATCCTGGTGTCCGAGGTGATCTATGTGAAGGAAGGCGACGCCAGGAACTTCCTCATCGTCGACGCCGCGATGAACGACCTGATCCGGCCGACGCTCTATGACGCCTTCCACGACATCCGGCCTGTGGTGCAGCCGCCGGCGTCCACGCCGCGCATGAAGGTCGACGTCGTCGGCCCGGTCTGCGAAACCGGCGACTTCCTAGGCCACGACCGCGACCTGCCGAGGCTGAAGGCCGGCGACCTGATCGCCGTTTCGACCGCCGGCGCCTATGGCGCGGTGCAGGCAGGCACCTACAACACCAGGCTTCTGGTGCCGGAGGTTCTGGTCGACGGCGACCGCTTCCATGTCGTGCGGCCGCGCCAGACCTATGAGGACCTGATCGGGCTCGATTCGGTTCCCGACTGGCTGAAGTAGCCGAGCGGTGACGCCTTAAGGAGCAAGCCATGCTGGAGAAAAAGACGATCACGCGCGAGCGCATCGCCGCCGTGGAGCCGCGCATCCGCCCCTATATCCGCCATACCCCGGTCATGCGCGTCGACATGGCGGATTTCGGCCGTCCGGCCTTTCCGGTCGACCTGAAGCTCGAAAGCCTGCAGCATTCCGGTTCCTTCAAGGCGCGCGGCGCCTTCGCCAACCTGCTCGAACGCCAGGTGCCCGAGGCCGGCGTGGTGGCCGCATCCGGCGGCAACCACGGTGCGGCCGTCGCTTACGCCGCCATGAAGCTCGGGCGCAAGGCCACGATCTTCGTGCCCGAGGTCAGCCCCTCGGCCAAGCTCGCGCGCATCCGTAGCTACGGCGCGGATCTGGTCGTCGGCGGGGCCCGCTATGCCGAGGCGCTGGCCGCCAGCGAGGACTTCGCGGCGCGGACCGGCGCCCTGCAGATCCACGCCTTCAACCAGGAGGAAACGCTGCTCGGCCAGGGCACGCTCGGCCTGGAGATCGAGGCCGATCTGCCCGAGATCGACACGCTGCTGGTTGCCGTTGGCGGCGGCGGCCTGATCGGCGGCATAGCCGCCTGGTTCGCGGGTCGCATCCGCATCATCGCCATCGAGCCCGAGGGCGCGCCGACGCTTTATCGCGCTTTGGAGGCCGGAGAGCCGGTCGATGCCCCGGCCGAAGGCATTGCCGCCGATTCGCTGGCGCCGAAGCGCGTCGGCGAGATGATGTTTCCGATCGCCGAAGCCTTCGTCGAGCGCTCTATCCTGGTCAGCGACGACGACATCGTCGCTGCGCAGAAGGCGCTGTGGGAGCGGGTGCGAATCATCGCCGAGCCGGGTGGCGCCGCGGCCTTCGCCGCCATGCTTTCCGGGCGCTATGTGCCGACGGAGGGCGAGCGCGTGGCGGTCCTGGTCTGCGGTTCCAACACGAATCCCGGCAATTTCTGATCATAACCCGGCAAAACCGCTTCACGTTTTTGGAACCCGCCTCGCCTTTGCCGTGTTTGTTGGTATCCTTCTGGTGATGACGTCCGGGCTGTTGTGCCCGGGCAGGAAGGGCCGATGACGGAACGACCCATTTCCAGCGGCGAACGCGCCCTGGCCTTGCGCCTGGCGCTCAGCCGGTTGGCGACGCGGGCCTCGATGGTCTTCGAGCGCGGCTGGCCGCTCGTGCTGCCGCTGTTGATCGTCATCAGTCTGTTTCTCAGCTTTTCCTGGTTCGGCCTGTTCCCGCGTCTGCCCGACGCCGCGCGCATCGGCCTTCTGGTCCTGTTCGCCCTATCCGGGGTCGCGGCGCTCTATCCGCTGCGTTTCTTTCGCATGCCCTCTACCGCCGAGATCGACAGGCGTATCGAGGCGGCGAACCAGTTGCTGCACAGCCCGGTGCAGGTGCAGACCGATCGTCCCAGCGGCGCCGAGAGTATCTTCTCGCAGGCGTTGTGGCGCGAGCATCAGAAGCGGATGGCCGAGCGGCTGTCGAGCCTCGGCGCCGACCGGCCGCGCAGCCGCGTGCCGGACTACGACCGCTGGGGCCTGCGCGCCGTCGCGGGGTTGCTGTTCGTCACCGCTTTGGCCTTCTCCTTTGGGCCCTTCGGCGGCAGGGTCAGCGACGGCTTCGTTGCCCGCGCCGCGCGCGATACCGTGCCGCCGCGCATCGACGCCTGGGTGACGCCGCCCGCCTATACCGGCAAGGCGCCGCTGTTCCTGACAGCCGACGCCAACCAGGCAGTCCAGACCTTCTCGGTGCCGCAAGGCAGCGACGTTTCGCTGCGCGTCACCGGTGGTTCCGGCGAGGAAACGCTAAGCTACGCCGATCAGGGCGGCAATGCGCGCGCCATCGAGCCCGCGGCGCCCAAAGGCCCCGCGCCCGCCAGCCAGGCCGCGCCCAAAGTGCGCCAGTTCTCCGGCAAGCTGGATTCGAACGGCACGCTGACGCTCAAATCCGCCGAAAGCGATCTCGGCCACTGGGCCTTTGCCGTCATTCCCGACAAGCCGCCGGCGATCCGCTTCGTCGGCGAGCCGAAGCGCGCCGTCAACGGCTCCATGGAGCTGAACTACGAGATCGATGACGATTACGGCGCAGCCTCGGCCAAGGCCGTTTTCGGGCTGTCGGATCCGCCGGCCGCCAATGCGCATCCGCTCTACGGCCCGCCGGACCTGCCGCTGACCCTGCCGCGCCGCGGCGGCAAGACGAACGCCGCCAAGACGACCAAGGACCTGACCGAGCATGTCTGGGCCGGCAGCGGCATCAAGCTGACGCTGAGCGTCACCGACGATGCCGGCCACACCGCGACCAGCGAAACCAAGACGCTCGTGATGCCTGAGCGGCCCTTCGCCAGCCCGTTGGCCCGCGCGGTGATCGAGCAGCGCCGGCTGCTGGCGCTGGATACCAACGCCAAGCCGCGCGTTCTCGACCTGATGGATGCGATCACGCTGCGGCCCGAGGATACGTTCGACAACATGTCGAACTATCTGGCCATCACGAGCGCCAGGAGCCGGCTGAAGCTTTCCGAGAACGACGACCAGTTGCGCAACGTCGTCTCCTATCTCTGGGAGATCGCGCTCGGCATCGAGGAAGGCAATCTCTCGGCCGCCGAGCGGCGGCTGCGCCAGGCGCAGCAGGCGTTGCAGGACGCCATCAAGAATGGCGCCAGCGATCAGGAGATCGAGAAGGCGATGAAGGAACTGCGCGAGGCGATGAACCAGTTCCTGCAGGAATTCGCCCAGCGCGCGCAGCAGAACCCGAACGCGCCGCAGATGCAGCAGAACGGCCGCGAGCTGCGCCAGAGCGACATCGACCGCATGATGGATCAGATCGAGAACCTGGCCAAATCCGGCGATCGCGACAAGGCGCAGCAGCTTCTCTCCGAGCTGCAGGACATGATGAACAATCTGCAGGCCGGCCGCCAGCAGCAGGGCGGCGAGCAGGACAGCGAGCTGCGTCAGCAGATGGACAAGCTCGGCGACATCATGCGTCGCCAGCAGGAGATGATGAACGACACCTTCCGCCTGGACCAGATGCAGCGCGGCCAGCGTGGCGAAGGCGGCGAGCAGCAGCAGCTTGGCGAGGATGGCGAACAGGGCCAGCCCAATGACCAGCAGCGGCCGGGTCCCGGCCAAGACCGCGATCCGCTGGCACGGCCGAAAATGTCGCCGAAGGATTTCGCCGATGCATTGAAGCAGTTGCAGGAAGGCCAAGGCCAGCTGCAGAGCGAGCTCAACCAGCTGAAGAAAGGGCTCGAAGGCATGGGCATGGAGCCCAATGAGGGCTTCGGCGAGGCCGGCAAGTCGATGGGCAATGCCGAGCAATCGCTCGGCCAGGGCGACGGCGACCAGGCCGTAGGCCACCAGGGCCGCGCGCTGGAAGCGCTGCGCCGCGGCGCCAAGGACATGATGAAGCAGATGCAGGCCATGCAGGGTGACCAGGGGGGCAGCGAGCAGGGCGGGCGCCAGCAGAATGCCGACCGTGACCCGCTGGGACGGCCCCGCGCCACCAATGGCCCGGATGACGGCACTTCGGTCAAGGTTCCCGACGAGATCGACGTCCAGCGCGCCCGCCAGATCCTCGACGCGATCCGCAAGCGGCTCGGCAATGCGCTCAGCCCCGACATCGAGCGCAGCTATCTCGAACGGCTCCTGGAGCTGAAATAGCCCGCCGATCGGCGTTGCCAGATTGCCCCATAAAATCGGAACCGATACCGTCATGCCCCGGAGGACAGGGCGATGATCGACTTCTGGTTTTCCATCGGCAGCACTTATACCTACCTTTCGGTGATGCGACTGGCGGAGGTCCAGGCCCGGACCGGCATCGAGTTCCGCTGGCGGCCCTTCAATGTGCGCTCGATCATGATCGAGATGGACAATGTCCCCTTTGCCAAAAAGCCGGTGAAGGCCGCCTATATGTGGCGGGACATCGAGCGCCGCGCGGCGATGCACAGGATGGTGCCGAAGCTGCCGGCGCCATATCCGCTCGCCGAACTGGAACGCGCCAACGGTGTCGCCGTCATCGCCGCGCGCGAAGGCTGGTGCGAGGCCTATGCCCGCGAGAGCTACCGGCGCTGGTTCGAGATGGGCGAGCCGGCCGGCAGCGAGCCGAACATCTCGGCAAGCATCGAGAAGGCGGGGCAGAAACCGGAGCCGGTGCTGCGGCAGGCCGACAGCGACGCCGCCAAGGCTGATCTCGCCGCCGCGACGGAACAGGCCAAGTCGCTCGGCATTTTCGGCTCGCCGAATTTCGTGGTCGACGGCGAATTGTTCTGGGGCGACGATCGCCTGGACGACGCCATGCGCTGGCACCGGCAGATCGAAAGCGGCCCGCCGGATTAAAGCCCGGCCGCCGCGCCCGCCTGCCTTGTCAGCATGAAGGCGTCGCGGATCGCGTTTTCCATGCCCTCGATAGCCTCGCCGGTCGCGAGCGGATTGCGATGCAGGACTACGTTTGACGAATCGATGTCGCCGAAGCCGTCGGCGGCCGTCAGTTCCCGGCAATCAGGCGGAATGTTGCTGCGCGAGATGGGCGCGATCGCCAGACCGGAAGTCACCGCGAGCGTCAGGCCGCCATTGGTATCGCTGGTGTAAGCGACGCGGTAGTCGAGGCCGCGCTGCTGCAGCGACTTGATCGCGAAGTCGCGGCACCAGCCGTTGCGGCTGTAAAGCGCGATCGGCACCGGCCGTTCCTCATGCATGCGGTGCAGCGTCGATGTCACCCAGACCGTCGGGTCGTGCATCAGCACCTCGCCGCCGGAAGAGCCCTCCCATTCGAACACCACGGCGAGATCGAGCTCGCCGGCCGCGAGCGCCCTCACCTGCGAATCCGAATGCGCGTAGCGCACCGTGACCTCGACGCGCGGATGGCGCTTGGCGAATTCGCCCAGCGCCCGCGACAGGATCGAGCGGCCATATTCGGCCGGGATGCCGATGCGCACCAGTCCGCCGAGCGGTGGCGCCACCAGCGAGGCCGCCGTCTCGTCCAGCAGCGAGACGATCCGGCGCGCATTGGCGATCAACTCGCCGCCGCGGCGCGTCAGCGCCACGC
>NZ_RZRX01000121.1:0-18679 GCF_003997405.1 Mesorhizobium sp. M2A.F.Ca.ET.042.01.1.1 | reverse complement strand
CGCCACCACCAGCGACAGGCCGAGCAGCACGGCGCCCGCAAGCACCACGGGCCGCGCGCCGACCCGGTCATAGATCGCGCCCCAGGCGAAACCGCCGAGGCCCATCACAAGGAAGTTCAAGGTCATGGCGCTGGAAATGCCGGTGCGCGACCAGTTCGTGTCGAGCGACATCGGCTCCAGAAAGATCGCCAGCGAGAACATGGCGCCGAGCGCCACGCAGGTCATCAGCGCGCCGGCTGCGACGATGACCCAACGATAGGAATGGTTCATGGTTCTTCTCCATGCCATAAGGCATCCTGTTTGATGCGGCACGATTTTTCCAGTCCACCGGGCCGCTTGCGTCCGAAGGACGCCGGAGCGGGGTCCGATCCTACAATCTGGTTGCATTTTTTATCTGGTTTTTTCCTATCGATTATTGGACTGCTGGAAAGGCCGCGTTCCTTCGCGCAAGGCGCTGTCCCGCCGGCCTCTCGAACTGTCAGCAGTCTTGACCACGCACCAGGCCCTTCTAGATTGAGCCGCGGCATCCAGGAGGCGTCACCCATGGAACTCTATCGCGGCCGGCTCATCGACCACATCCAGCTCGTGGTGCGCGACCTTGCGGCCAGCCGGCGTTTCTACGGCGGCTTGTTCGAGGTGCTGGGCATTCCGATCGGCGGCGAGGCGCAGGATTATTTCTGGGCCGACGAATTGTTCGTCTCCAGCGCCGACAGCCGCGCGGCGCTCGGCGTGCTGACCGGCCGCCATCATCTCGCCTTCCAGGCGAAGGACCGAGCCATGGTCGATGCCTTTTACCAGGCCGGGCTCGCCGCCGGCGGCAAGGACAATGGCGCGCCTGGCGAGCGCCATTACCATCCCGGCTACTATGCCTGCTTCCTGCTCGACCCCGACGGCAACAACATCGAGGCGGTGTTCCATGGCGAGGCCAGGCGAAGCGCCGCGGCGGTGGAGATCAGCTTCTAGCGAGCGGCGGCTGGCTCACGTCCCAGCCTGCCAACTCGAGCCCCCCACGTATTCTCTCGCGGTCCTCGGATCGCTCCATGCGCGTTTCCTCGACGATTTTCGCAATGGTGAGGCCAGGCTCCAGGGCGCGTCCCTCGCGCACGCAGGCCAGCGCCTTCCCGGCGTCACCGCCCAGGGCGTAGCATGTTGCCAGTCTTGCCCATTGCCAGGCGCTCTTGCGGGGCAGGCATGAGAAGGACGCCGCCGCTTCGCGGTAGCGGCCGAGGATCAGCAGGGCTTCGCCCCGGTCGTAATAATACCAGGTCGGATGCATCGGATTGAGCTGGATGGCCTTGTCGAGCAGGGCAAGCCCGGCCTCGCCGTCGCCACGCAGCGCCCGGAAGAACCCGGTTTGGGCGAGCGTGTCCGCATCGTAGGGATTGAGATCCAGCGCGCGGGCGAAGTGCTTCTCGACCGCGTCGTATTCGTCCCGGCCGCGATAGAGAAGCGTCAGCGCCAGCATGCGGTGGCAGCGCGCCTCGTCCGGGCTGAGCGCGATCGCATGCAGCGCCCGGTCGCGCGCCTGGTCGAGCACGGCGCGCGGGGCGTCGTTATAGCCGCCGATGATAACCTCGGCGAGGGCCAGATAGGCATGCGCCAGCCCTGATTGCGGATCGAGCTCGATCGCCTTGAGGAAATGCGCGCGAGCCGCCTGGTTGACCCCTTCGCCATAGCTGCGCAACAGCTCCTTGCCGCGCAGGAAATGCAGATAGGCTTCGACATTGGCGGCGGGTGCCGGCAGGCCGCGCCGCATCACCGCGCTTTCGATGTTGACGACCAGCGCCGTCACGATCCGCTGCGCCACCATCGTCTGGAAAGCGAAGATGTCGCCCGTGGCAAAAGTGAAACCCTGCGACCAGACGCGCCGGCCGGATGCCGTCTCGGTCAGAACCACGCGCGCGCTGTATTCCGTCCCGGCGGTTTCGACACGGCCTTCGGCGATATAGTCCGCGCCGAGCCGCTCCGCGGTCGCCCGGATGTCCTCGCGCGAATGCTCGGCCAGCGCGAAGGCGGAGTGCCGCGCCAGCACGGCGACGGTCTTGAAGTATGAAAGCGCGTTGGTGATTTCCTCGACGGCGCCGTCGAACAATGCCTTGGCGGTGGCGTCGGCGGGGTCCACATCAAACGGCAGCACCGCCACCGTAGGCTCCGCCCGCGCCGCAGCCGCCGCCGGCGGCTGCGCGGCCTCGGCCTCGGGAAGCTGGAAGAGGTAGCCCCGGCGCGGCACCGTGCGGATCAGCGCCTGCGCCTCGTCGCCAATCGATTTGCGCGCGTCGCGGATCGATTGGGTGAGCGAGTCCTCGCTAACGATGATGCCCGGCCAGACCGCCTGCAACAGCTCGTCCTTGCTCAGCACCCGTCCGGGATTGCGCGTCAGGAAGGCGAGCAGTTCCAGGGTTTTTGGCCGGACGGGCACAATCTCGCCGTCGCGCCGGAGCGTACCCCGGTCAAGATCGAGAACAGCGCCGCCAATTCGTAGCGCCAAGCCCTTGCCCCATCGACACGCCTGATTGCGCGGGGTTCATTGGGAGGGCAAATGCCGGCAAGGTCAAGCCCGAAACATGCCGAGCAGGCCAAGCCACGAACGGCGGCGTGCGGCGCTCGGTTCGACGCGAGCCTCGCCTGGCGCGGTCTCGTTGGGCGGCAGCAGGTAAAGCCAGGCAAGCATCTCGTTGGCCTCGCCGCAGCAGGGTCCCGCGATGCCCGCGGAAAGCATGCTCAGCGCTTCACCCCGCGACAGCGATGTCGGTGCAAATGATGTGTCAGTCCTCGCATGCATGATCGACCTCCGTGGCTGGCGCCATGTGCCGCCATGAACGCCATCATCGTCCCGAGGGCGTCCTTTTGTCCTGAAGCAATCCTGATTTTTCGCTGAATCCGTCCGGCCTAGCGGCGCCACAAGGGTTTGGCGAGTTCGTCGCGCACCTGGTCCATCGTCAGGCCGATATCGCCGATGAGATGCGGCGTCTCGCGCGCCCTGATCGCAAGCTCGTGACGAAACCGCGCCCGCTCGCCCCATGCCGACAGCAGGTCGAACAGGCCGGGCCGCTGCTCGGCCGCGGGGGCGTCCGTCAGCGGTTCGCTGAGATCGAGCCGCACGGCGTCACGGAATTCGGATATGGTGTCGAGCATCGTTTTCATGGTCGGCTCCCTCGTTTGAACGCTGCCCCATGGATAAGGGCATGCGGGGAGCCTGAACCTTCGCCATGCGCCGAACCATCGGCCGCATGCAGTGTTTTGGGTCCTGCATTTGTAGTATTTTGATGGTTCTATGGTTGATCGCATCTATGCCCGCTGGCAGGACAAGCCATGAACCGCATCGTGACGACCTCGGAGGCGTTGTCGGACCGCGAGCGCGCGGTGGCGGAGAGGTTCGCCGCCGGCATGACCTATCGCGAGATCGGCGAGGCGCTGTTCATCGCGCCGTCCACCGTGCGCACCCATCTCGCCGCCATCTATGAAAAGCTAGGCGTGCGCAGCAAGGTCGCGCTCGCCATGCATATCAACGCCATCGCAGCCGCGCCGGCCACGTCGCCGAACGGGCCCGAAGCTTCGCCGATGCTGGCGATATTCCCTATCGAATGCCTGAGTGCCGACGAGCAATGGCGCCGTTTTGCCGACGGCTTGTCCTCGGACATTACCGTCGATCTTGCGCGCTACGCGGACCTACCGGTCGTTGCCTTCCACACCATGAAGGCCCTTGGCAGCAGGCCGGCCGATTTCGCCGCCGACGGCAAGGCGTTGGGCGCTGCCTATATCCTGTCTGGTCAATTGCGAGCGGACGGCCGACGGGTAAGGCTTACGATGGAACTCGCCGACGCACAGACCGGCGTCAGCCTGTGGAGCGAGCGCTTCGACCGGCCCGTGGAGGACATCTTTGCGCTGCAGGACAGCTTGACCGAAAGCGTCATCAACGTGCTCGCCGGCTGTTTCGGAACGATCGCCACGGTCGGGCGCAATGCGATCCGCCGCAAGCCGCCGGCTAGCCTGCGCGCCTACGACTGCTATCTGTTGGGCGTCGAGCAGCACAACACCTTCAGCCGCAGCGGCAACAGGGAAGCCATCAGGCTGTTTTCACGCGCGCTCGATCTTGACCCGACCCTGGTCAAGGCCTGGACCGAACTTGCCTACGCCTATTCGATTGAGGCCTGCAACGGCTTCGGCGACGATCTGAACGCCTCGATCGCCAAATGGCGCTGGGCGGCCGAGAATGCCCTGCGGCTCGACCCGAGCGACAGCACTGCGCACAACTGCTTCGGCGATCTCATGGGCTGCCTCGGCGATCTGGAGGCAGCTGAAAGAGCCCACCGGCGCGCCTTCGAATGTGGGTCTAATCACGCCGACACACTGGCGCTGCTTGCCGGCAGCAAGGCGCTGGTCGCCGGCGATCCGGCCGAAGCGATCCCGCTCATCGAGCGCGCAATGCGCCTCAACCCGCTTGCCCCGCCATGGTATTTCGGCATGCAGGGGCGCGTCCTGTTCACGGCTGGCAGGTACCGGGACGCCATAGCCGCGCTGCGACGGAGCACGCCGGATTCTCCGCACGTGCTAATATTTCTGATGCTCGCCCATGCGAGGGAGGGCGAGGGGGCCGAGGCGGCCGCCATCGCGGGCAGGTTGCGCACGGAATTTCCAGGCTTCTCGGTCGACGGTTTCATTGCGGGGTATCCCGTCACCAATCCCGACGCCGTGCGCGCTATCCGCGACGCGGCGAAGCTGGTGGCGATCCGTTAGCCGCCGCCCAGAAACGCCGCGATCAGCTTCAACATATTGCCGTCCCGCCCGAACTCCTTGGTGTCGAAGTCGCGGCTGCCCTGGCGCTGCGCCCTGGAGAGCTGGTCGAGATAGGCCGTCAGTTCGGCCCTGACCTTCTTGCAGCCGGGATCGTTCTCGGCGGTGAGGCCGGTGCTGAAGGCGACGATCTTGTCGACCATGTCGACGATGCCGGCGCCGTGCACCTTTTCATGCGCGATCAACCCGGCCGCAAACCTGTCCCAGCGCGCCTGCAGGGCGGGGTCCAGCTTTCCGGCCGGCTTCGGCAATGTGTAGGTGATGATCAGCTTCGGCCGCGCCGACTTCAGCACGCAGGCGCTGCCTTGCGGCTGGTAGTCGCGCTGCCAGGTCAGCTTGAAGAACGTATGCGCGATGACGCGACGCCCGCCGCCGGCCGCGCCGACCAGCGGGCCTTTCTCGCCGATCGACAGATAGAGCTGCTCCGCGCTTTGCCCGGAGACGGCATAGGTCTCGATCCTCTCGATAGGCTTCCAGTCTGCCCGGGCAGGGGAGGCAAGAAGCAAGGCGCAAAGCAGGATGGCGAATTTCATGAGGGACTCGATGGGATTCCGTGCGTTAAAGCATGTCTCCTGAAAGTGGAACCGGTTTCGGGATAAAGACATGCGTAAAACCAAAGACCTAAAGCGCATGGAGCGAATCCGAAAGATCGCGACGCGCTTTAGGTGCATAGCGGTTGTCTCATGCGAGATCAAAGCGCGCGGGCAATCCGTCCTTTGAGGAAGGAGACTACGAGACGCCGCGCCGGAACCCGCTCCGCCCGTCATCCGTTTCCTTGGCCAATCATCCCAACCGATGGGGGAGGACAAGATGACCCGCAACGAGATCATTTCCGTGCTTGGACCGGTGGACGAGGCCGTTATCGCCGACATCGCGCTCACCGGCGCAAGCATCGAGGAGCTGCGCGAGGCCTTCGCCTGGATCGGCGCCGACGAGGCGCTGATGAATGAAGGCCACGCTATGCCCGGCGCCCGCGTGGCGAGACTGATCGAGATCCTCGAACCGCCAGACGACGAGCCCGAGGCGCCCCGCGCGGCGGACTAGGGCGCCGGCGCTTCATGGGGAGGCGTTATAGATCCCCATCCCTGAAACAAAAGCCGTGTTCCCGGCGTTTGCGAATGCAAACTCGCAAGGTGCGCTATTGCCATCCACCTCGATCAAGAAAACAGAGTACGATCCGACCAGCAGGATCCTCTCTGTGTGGTTCGTGGCCAGCGGCAAGCGCTACGACTTTGAGGGCGTGCCACCGGAGACTTACGCCGCGTTCCGGTCGGCCTTTGTCAAAGGCCGCTTTTTCAACGACCATATCCGCGGTCATTTCCGGTATCGCCGCGTTACCGATTAGCTGTCCTGTTCAAGCGGCTCATGCTCATCCTGGAACTGGTGCCACATAACCTGTCTGATGTCTTTGCAGTCGACGACCTGGCCGCACGTCTCGCAGCGATAGAAGTCGGAATTCCGAATGGAGCCCGGCGGGCGGTGCACCGTCACCCCTTTCGGCGGACCGAGGTCGGAAAGCCTCGTCATCCTCGAAGCTTCCTCGCCTCGCGCTCCAACGTCTTTCGGTCGTTGCCGTGCTCGCCGATCAGTTCACGCACCTGCTCGGGCGTGATGCGATGCTGTTTGGCGAAGTAGCGAACCTCGTAGTCCTCATTCGCCGAAACTCGGTCGCGGTCCCTGAAATCGCGCTTGGTTTTGTCGTCTGCCATAGCTGTTCCTCCTGGTGAGAGAGAACCGAGTTCCGCACCGAATGTTCCCATTAGCTGCAGCTAACGGAACTGAAACGACCCTGCGCTATTGAATTAAACTTGAGTGATGCGTTGGGCCTCTCATGCGTAAGCCGGTTCGGCTGTCCTTCATTCGCCCGATGGAGCCTGAGCTTGTCGAGCAACCGCCAAAGGCAGACGGTTGGAGCCATGAGGTGAAATTCGATGGCTACAGATCGCAGATCATCAAGGACGATGAAGGCGTCCGTGTGTTCACAAAGTCGGGTATTGATTGGACTGCGAAGTACAAGTCGATCGCCAAGGAAGCCGAAACCCTGGAGGCAAAGAGCTTCATTATCGAAGGCGAGATGATTGTGCTCAACGAAAAAGGCCTGTCCGACTTCCATGCGCTGCGCTCGGCCATCACACGGCGGCCTCAGGCTCTCTATTTCGTCGCGTTCGACCTCCTGCATCTGAATCGCCATGACTTGCGCGACATGGCCCTGAAAGATCGCAGGGAGGTGCTACAAGCGCTTATCCCGGCAGGTGGGCATATCCAGTTCTCGGAGGCTCTGCCGGGTACTGGCGACGCCGTTTATCACCTCGCGTGCAAGGCCAACCTGGAAGGCATCGTTTCGAAGCGCCTCGACAGTGTCTATCGCTCCGGCGCGACCATGAACTGGCGGAAAATCAAGTGCTACGTCGAAGCCGAAATGGACATCATTGGCGTGCAGTGTGAGGCGGGGAAGCCTCCCATGGTGCTGATGGCCGACAAGGGCCGCTATATGGGCGGTGCGTTTGTGACCTTCAAAGCCGACAAACGACAGGCTCTCTGGGAACGCGTGCAGGGCAAAGTTGGTGCTCCGCCTCCAAAGGGATTGGCAAAGCAGAAAGCGGAGTGGCTGAAGCCGGGCCTGGTCGGACGGGTGAAGTTCCTCAAGGGCGAGGAGACGTTGCGTCATGCCTCGCTCAAGGATTTTCGCGAAAAGTAGGATGGAGTTACTGCGATGCCAGTTCGCCAGAAGGCGCAGGACGCCGGAATTCTCGAGCCTGCTGAATTGGAGTTCCTGGCAAGGGTGTTCGACCGGCTGAAAACTGAGGAGCAGACTGCAGATGAACGTGAGGCCCTGGCGTCACGAATCCTCGCCAACTTCATGGCCGGCATCGAGGATGAGGAAGAGCTTGTTTCGCTGTCACGGCTGGCTCTGGGTCGCTCACACATGTCCTAAGCGGCAGCACGGTCGTTGCCTCATTAGTTGGGCTAGCTGTTGCTGCCAAGCTACAGCCCTTTACATGAGATTCCATTAGAAAGGGCTTGTGCGGGGTTTCCTGGGTTTCGGGCGAACCATCCGGGGAAAGGGGCGCACAGCAGTTTGAGGGAAGATGACCCGTCGGCTTAGGTCGGCGGGTTTTTCTTTCGAGCGACGGCTCTCATTTGAGATCGCACCTCAGATCGGTCGCGAGTCAAGGAGCGGTCCGCCATCCGCCGGCGCCACGTTCTGTTGTCGGCGGTGATCTGGCCTTTCGGATCTACTATCGAAGCGCGCCCGTCCGGCGCAAAGACAATTCCCCCAGCCTCTAAAGCCAGCCGCACAGCAAGCACACTGCTAGGCCGGGTGTTCTTTAGCCCGTTTTCGATTCCGCTGATCGTTGCTTCGCTGAGATTGGCCTTGGAAGCAAGTCGCACCCGCGACCATTTCAAGAGGGCGCGGGCGAGTCTGACCTGTTCCGCCGAGAGCTCATGTCAACTGTCCATAAGTTTGGAACATTCAATCTCGCTAAAATGTTCCGGGTGGGACCGATTTTAGCAACGAAGCAGGTGCCGGCGCGGCTGCCAGGATTTAACATTTGACATCGCGGCCGTGGTGGCGATGCGTCAGTATCGGGCCGTCCCATTTCTACCCAGGAGTGGACACCGGTCTGCGATCGAGTGTCACGGCAAGATCGCAGACCGGCGCGCCTCATCGCGCAAGCTGTTGCCGCCAAGCTACAGCCCTTTACCCGAGAATCTATTGACGCCGGAGCGGCTGAAGACGGCTTTTCCGTAAAAGCCTTGGCACGAGCAGCTTTCAAGTCCGTTGCTTTGCCTTGCCAGACGCAGCAGGCAGCTCGGGTGCGCTCGCAAGGATTTCTCGGGACCGCTTTATGAGTCGGCGGTTCTCCTCAATGAACTCCTCAGCTTCCTCAATGCGCATAATGGTTTGCTGCTCCATCTCATCGAGGGGCTGAACTGGGCTGTTGGACTCGCCGATCTGTTGCATGACCATCCTCAATTTATGAGTACCCGCGATCCGCCGGGGGACAAAACTCCTGACGGCTGGAAACGGTTCCCTGAGTGGGCCGACAGGAGGGGGATAGGGCGCCGGCGCCTACGCAGGAAGCATGGGTGCTTCTCCCTACTTGCCCCTCCAGCGCCTCCCGTCATAGCTTTTGCCGCTTTGGCCGGAGGAAAAGCGTTTGGAGACCAATGTCGTCATTGTCGGTGCCGGCCCGGCCGGGCTCGCCGTCGCGGCCTGCCTCAAACGGGCGGGCGTCGATTTCCTGATCCTCGAAAAGGCTGATGAGGTTGCGCCGTCCTGGCGGCGGCATTACCGGCGGCTGCATCTGCACACGGTGAAATCCTTCTCCTCGCTGCCTTTCGTGCCGTTCCCGAAAAGCCATCCCCGCTACGTTCCGCGCGAAAAGGTGGTGGCCTATCTCGATGCCTATGCCGAGCGCTTCGGCCTTGAGCCGCGCTTCGGCGTCACGGTCAAATCCATCCGCCGCGAGGGCGAAAAGTTCCTGGTCGAGACGGACGCCGGCGGGATCAGCGCCAGCAAGGTCGTCGTCGCCACCGGCAACAACGCCCAGCCGATCATGCCGGATTTCCCGGGCATCGAGGATTTCAAGGGCAAGGTGCTGCACAGCGCCGCCTACACCGAAGCGGCGCCCTATGCCGGCAAGAACGTGCTGATCGTCGGCATGGGCAATACGGGCGCGGAGATCGCGCTCGACCTGGCCGAAAGCGGCGCCGTGCCCACCATCTCGGTGCGCAAGGGCGTCCACATCGTGCCGCGCCAGCTGTTCGGTGTGCCGATCCAGATGGTGGGCATCGCCAGCCGGACCATGCCGCGGTCTGTCAATGACTGGATGTTCCCGAAAATCCTCGACATGGCGCTTGGCCGGCTGGAGCGATACGGCATCGTGCGGCCAAAGCAAGGCATCCTGCAAGGCATCGAGGCCGGCCGCATCCCGGTGATCGACGTCGGCACGGTGGCGGCGATCAAGGCCGGCCGGATCGGCATCGCGCCGGACATTGCGCGCTTCAGCGAGGGTGGTGCGGAATTCGCAAATGGCGTGGAGAAGAAGTTTGACGCGGCGATTTTCGCCACCGGCTACCGTCCGGGTTACGACGCCTTCCTGCCAAAGGAGCTCAGCCCGGGCAAGAGCGGCGTGAACGCGCGGGCGAGCGAGCTCGGCGTCTATCTCGTCGGCTTCTACAATCCGGTGACCGGCCTGCTGCGCGAGATCGGCATCGAGGCGCAGGCAGTGGCGAGGGATATTGCGGGGCGGTAAAGTGGTATCCAGACAGCACTGGAAGCCGGGGCTACTTCGATCCTTGCTTGGTATCGCAAACGGGCAGCTTGTTTAGAGGCGGTAAATAGCCATTTTCTTCGTAGCGGCTCGCCGGCATCTCCAATTTTGTCCCATCGTCGTATTGAACCCAAACGCTATCTTCTGTTGCCCAACCGTTTTCGATCTTACAAATCCCAACCGCCATATCCGGGTCCATTAAGCTATTTATTGACGCAACAGACAATCATCTGCCAACGGATCTCCCCTTGCTGAGGGGTGTGTTGCGAGTGATTTTGAGAAGGTAATTTTACGCCCTGATTAGATGCAATTTCATCGCCGCAACCTAAGCATCTATATATTCCATTATCAGGCGGTGTCTCTCCAGGTTTATAGATTTTGTCGAAATTTTCGTGATTGTTATGCGAAATAAACTTGTCATATTTGTACCAAGCCATATTCACCCTCCCAAAGTTGAAGGTTGAATAGAAGCAAATAAGTTTGTCTGGCGCAAGGGTGTAGAGAGAAAAGTATGTTTCTCTCGCGAAGCCACCTTCTTACCCTGGGTTCAGGTGGCTTGGCGTGTACTCTGTGGCTACGACGGTAGCTAAGTGGTCGGCTCTCCTGAATCGGGTGGCACGCCCGATCGCCCTATGCAAGAACGTCCATAACACAGGGGACCCGCGCCATGCTCATGCTCTACGATTATCTCCCGTCGCAAAACGCTTGGAAGATCCGCGTCCTGCTCGGCCTGCTCGGCATCGCTTACGAAACCCGCGTTGTCTCGATCTTCGAGGGCGAGAGCCGCACGGAGGCCTTCCTCAAGCTCAACCCCGCCGGCGCCGTTCCGGTGCTCGCCGTGGAGAATGGCCAGGCGATCGCCGAGTCCAACGCAATCCTCATCCTCGTCGCCGAGGGCACTCCCTATCTGCCGGCGGACCGGCTTGCCCGCGCCAAGGTGATGCAGTGGCTGTTCTTCGAGCAGTATTATGTCGAGCCGGTCATCGGCTCGCTGCGCTTCTGGAGCCTGACCGGCCGGCTGGAGCGCAACCAGGCGCTGGTTGCCGGCAAGCGCGAGGCGGGTGTGCGAGCGCTTGGCGCGCTGGAGCGCAGCCTGGCCGACACGCCTTTCCTGGTCGGCGATACGCTCACCATCGCCGACATCGCCGTCTATGCCTACAGCCACCGCGCCGAGGATTGCGGTTTCTCGCTCGCCGACTATCCGGCGGTAGAAGCCTGGGTGGAGAGGGTGGTCGAGGCGATCGGGCCTGGCTATCCGGTGCATCCCTACAGCATCGATCCGCATTCGGGCGGGTGAGCCGCAGGAACACGGCGGCGGGCGGGGCGTTTCCCAATGGCATTCCAACCAGAGCCATGGAGGCCCGCAATGGTCCGCACCCTTGCCATCGCAATCCTCGCCACCGGCATCATGAGCCTATCCGCCGTGGCTGCCGAGCAATACTGGGTCGCCAGGGACGCGGTCTCCAAGCAGTGCGAGATCGTGCCGAAGAAGCCGGATGGCACGCTTGTCGTGGATCTCGGCAAGAAGACATACCCAAGCGAGGGGGAGGCGAGGAAAGCAATGGAAGCGAGGGCGGATTGCAAGAACAAGTAGAGCGTTGAGAACCGCGCCTAAAGCGCGTCGCGATCCTTCGGATTCCCTCGGATTCGCTCCATGCGCTTTAGGTCTTGATTTTACGCATGTCTTTATCCCGAAACCGGTTCCCACTTTCGGGAGACATGCTTTAGCGGTCCACCAGCGACATCGTGCGCTCGTTATACCTTGGCCCGGACACCTTGTCGGGCGTCAGCGCCATGTCGAGCCCCAGTATCTCGGTCGCGTCGAGCGTGATGTCCGCCGCCGCGACATTTTCCTCCAGATAAGTCCGCCGCTTGGTGCCGGGGATCGGCACGATGTCGATGCCGAAGTCCGGCCCCTTGGCGAGCAGCCACGCGATCGCGATCTGGCCGGGCTTCACGCCTTTTGCCGCTGCAATGTCGCGCACAGCGGCGGCGGCCGCGACATTCAAGTCGAAATTCTCGCCCTGGTAGCGCGGGTCGCCGCGGCGGAAGTCGCCCTGCGGATAGTCTTCCGCGCGCTTGACGTCGCCGGCCAGGAAGCCGCGGCCGAGCGGGGCGAAGGGCACCAGGCCGATACCCAGCTCCTTCAGCGCCGGGATGATCTCGGGCTCGAGGTTGCGCTCCCACAGCGAGTATTCGCTCTGCAGCGCCGAGACCGGATGCGCGGCATGCGCGCGGCGGATGTTGGCAATGCCCGCTTCCGACAGGCCGAAGAAGCGCACCTTGCCCTCGGCCACCAGCTCGCCGACCGCGCCCGCGACGTCTTCCATCGGCACCGCGGGGTCGACACGGTGCTGGTAAAGCAGATCGATGCGGTCGGTGGCGAGCCGCTTGAGCGAAGCCTCCACCACCTCCCGTATATGGTCGGGCCGGCTGTCGGTGCCGGACTGCTTGCCGTCGACGATGCGGAAGCCGAACTTGGTCGCGATCGTCACCTGGTCGCGCCGGCCTTGCAGCGCGCGCCCAAGCAGTTCCTCGTTGACGAACGGCCCGTAGACCTCGGCCGTGTCGAGAAAGGTGCAGCCGAGCTCGATCGCCCGGTGGATCGTCGCGATCGACTCCGCCTCGTCGGCCGGCCCGTAGGACTGGCTCATGCCCATGCAGCCGAGGCCGATGGCCGAGACTTCGAGCCCCTGGCTTCCGAGTTTGTGTTTGCCGAGGCTCATATGTCCTTGTCTCCCGCGAAAAATCAGCGCTCGCGAAAGTATAGGGCGGGGACAGGACACGTCCAGCGCCGAGCCGGCGGCGTTTGATCCAGGTCAAGGAAACCGCAGGACGGCGCAGTATAGTCGGTCCGTCTTGGGAAGGACACAAGGCGGGCGGGTGGTTCCGGCCGACGCCACTCCCTCGGGGCCCTGACGGAACCACCCACACCGACGTTTGGTAATATCGGACAAAGGCTGTAGCGCGTCGCCCGAACTCGTTTTCGGCGCGACGCGCTTCTTTATGCATCCAGAGTCCACGCCGCGCCGGTACGCCCGCCTCAACTATAAGGCGACAGGCACTGCTGGCGAGGACCGCCATAGGGCTGGTAGCTGTTGTCCCAGGCGCGATAGGAGCGGTAGCGGTCGAAGCACCAGCGCACATGGGCGGCCGCCAGGCGCGCCGCGGGGGGCGGGGGTGGCGCGACCGTGGCGGCCGCCACGCCGGCCGCGAAGGCTGCGGCCGGGAACCAGTAGCCATTGTAGTAGCGGTAGCCGGGCCGTACGCGCCAATAGCCACGGTAACCATTGTAGTAATAAACGCCGCCGACGACGTAGAAGCCGCGCCGGTACCAGACCGGCGTAGCCTGGCTGGTCACGGATGCCTGTCCGGGGGCGGGCACGATCGGAACGGCCTCGGCCGGCGAGGCCAGCATCGATGCGCCGAGCACCAGGCCGCAAAAAGCTGTCGCTATCCATTTCATCGTCTCACTCCTTTGTCGTTTGTCCTGATCATCACGGGGATCACGGGCGCTTCAGCGCCCGCAGTTCGGAAATCGAAAGCGCGCCGTCGCCATCGGTGTCCGCCTGCAGCAGCCGGTCGGGAATGGCGGCCGTGAATTCGTCGCGCGAGATCTTGCCGTCGCCGTTGCGGTCCATGCGGCTCGCCTCGGCCTGCAGCCCCGCGAAACGCGCGGCCTGGATGTCGCGCTTCGCCTTGACCTGCGCCACGGCCGCGCGCACCTCGTCGGGATCGAGCACGCCATTGTGGTTGGCGTCCAGCCGGTCGAACATCCGCGCCCGCGCCGCCTGGATCTCGCTGAATTCCAGCTTTCTGTCGCCATTGGTGTCGATGCGCCGGAACGCTTCCCGGGCGCCCTGGTCGGCGGCGAAGGCGCTGCAGCCGCACAGAAGCAGCCCGGCGAGCGCCGTCACAATCTTGGTCATCTGGGTCTCCGCTGTAATCGACGGCCCGCCGCGGACCGTCCTTGCAGCGCCTCCTACGCGCAAGTTCGACGGCTCCTACGCTCTGCCCGCGAATTTTTCGGAAAGTTCGATGCACGGGGCGCCGCGCCATGGCGGCCGGCAAAAAAATCCGCACGCCGGCGTAGGAGCACGAACCGGGCTGCGTATTGGCCGACAGTCGCCCCCGCGACGTGACATTTCGAAAGGACCAACCATGAAACACTCAGCAATCCTTGCGGGCCTGCTTCTCGGGCTTGCTCCGGTCTGCGCCGCCGCGGCGCAGGACATGCCCGGCCAGCGCATCCTGCAGCGCCTCGACACCAATGGCGACGGCGCGATCTCGAAGGACGAGATGCTCGCCGCCCGCGAACGCCTCTTCAAAAGGCTCGACCGCAATGGCGACGGCGTCATCGACGAGAACGAGATCGAGACCGCCCGCCAGGCCATCGATGACCGCGCCCTGGCAGCCGAGGCCCGCCTCGGCAATCGCTGGCGGCGCATGGACAGGAATGGCGACGGCAAGGTCACCGAGGACGAGTTCCAGGCCAGCACGCCGCTCTTCGATCTCGCCGACCGCAATGGCGACGGCAGGCTCTCCGCCGACGAGATCGCGGCCATCCGCAAGATCGTGGCTGCTCACGCCAATTGACCAACCTGCCTTCCAGAAAGGAAATGACATGCTTTCAAGATTCAGACTTCCGCTGCTTTGCCTTGGCGCGATGGTCGTCTGGTCGGCCGCGTCCCCGGCCTCGGCCGAGGAATGGACGCGCAAGACCGCGCATGGCGGCGAACTGAGCCGCAGCGTCGACCGGGACGGCAATATCTACACCGGCTCGACCACGCGCACCGGACCGAATGGCGGCACCTACACGTCGAACTCAACCTGCAAGGTCGGCGTTGTTGACCGCTGCTCCAGGAGCTATTCTGCCACCGGGCCGAACGGCAAGACCGTTTCAGGTCAGCGCTACAGCGCGGCCGGACCGTTTCGCGGCCGTTCCGTCGGCAGCATCACGGGCCCGAACGGCAACACGGTTCACGGCTTCCGCCGTTGGCGCCGCTGACACCTGGTGGTGGACTTGACGTCGGAATTCGTTTTTCTCCCGAGCCGGATCGTCGCGGATTTCTGCCTCGCCGCCGGAGGCTCCTCGACCGGTGCTCGCTGCCGTGCGGGATGAAGCTGTCGGTGGCGACGAGGAGCTTCTGGCCCGCATCGCCGCGGGCAGCCAGGCGGCTTTGTCCGCGCTCATGGCCCGTCACGGCCGTGGGCTGCGGACATTCGCCACGCGCTATCTCGGTCATGCGGCCGATGCCGAGGACGTGGTGCAGGAGGTGTTCGTGACCGTCTGGAAACAGGCCGCGCGCTTCGATCCCGGCAGGGCGCGCGCCTCGACATGGCTCTACCGGATCACGGCCAACCGCTGCATCGACCAGCGCCGGCGCCGCGCGCTGCGCAATTTCTTCGGCCTGGACGATGTCGCGGAGGAGCCGGCCGCGCTGGAAGCCAATGCCGAGACGGCGACGGCGGCCAGGCAGGAGCTGGCAATCGTGCGCGACGGCCTGTCGCGCCTGCCGGAGCGCCAGCGGATGGCGCTGCTTCTTAGGGCGGTGGGCGAGCTTGACATCGGTGCGATCGCCGAGGTGATGGGCGCCAGCGCCGGCTCGGTCGAACAGTTGCTCGTGCGCGGGCGCCGCGCGCTCAGGGATCATTTGGCAGATGCGGCCGGCGGCCGCGAAAGGAAGTCCTCATGACACGCGAGGAATTCGAGCACAACCGGCGCCGCTTCGGCGACGACATCGATGCCTGGCCTGCGGCCTCGAGAGGGTCCGCCCTGGCATTCATGGCGCTTGAAGGCGATGCCGTCGCCGATGCGGCGCTCGACAGGCTCGTGCGGCTGGCCGCGCTGGTCGAGGGCGACGACCGCGCCTTGGTGCGCAAGGTGCTGGCCCGCATCGATCGCGGCGCGGCGCGTCCTTCGCTGCTGCCGCGCTTCCTCGTCGCGCCGGCCGGTATCGCCGCTTGCGCCGCGGCCTTGCTGGTCACCGCGACAATCGCCGGTTACCAGGTGGCGGGCCTTCAGGACCAGTCGCAGGATTCCGAGCTGCTGGCGCTCGCCGCCGGCGCCAGGCTGCCCGACGACGGCGGACCGCCGATCGCCGGCGATGCGGGCGAGGGAGACGCGCTATGACCGGTCGTTCATGGATCTGGGCGGCGGTGCTGGTCGTGCTTGCGCTTTCGCTCGCGCTCAACTTCTTCTTCATCGGCTATGCCGCGCATGGCCTGCACCAGGCGGCGGTTGCGCGCGGGCTGCTGGCGGAGGTCGCGGGCGCCTACTCGCCAGAGGTGCGCAAGGAGTTCCGTTCGGTCATGCGCGACAACCGCGCCCGCACATTCGAAGCCCTGCGGCAGCTGCGCGCGGCGCGCGCCGACCTTGCGGCGGCCGAGCAGGCTCGACCCTTCGACGAAGCGGCGGTCAGGCAGGCGATGGCGGCGGTGCGCGCCGCTACTACAAACCTTCAGGCAACGGTGCAGGACTACCTGCTCGCCGCCATGAAGAACGTCAACGCGAAGCCGAGCGGGTGAGCCGTCGCCCCACTCGCGGCACAATTGCCGTGACCTATTCTAGCGCAATTCCAGGAAAAGTGCGGAGCGGTTTTCCGTCCGGAATTGCGTAAATACAAAGGCTTAGAGCAGTTCGGCGATTCCGTGAACGCTGAACCGCTCTGGTGTCGGAACCATGATGACGAACCAATGCGGCACGATCGGCTTGTCCTGATATTGCTCCGGCGCGAGCTCGTCGCCGGCCTGCGGGCGATGCGGCGCCGCGATCTCGCCTGGATCGGGCTCGGCGGCGGCGCGTTGCTGGCCTATGCGATCGCCGATATCGTGCTTGCCCTGCAGGCCGCGGCGCCGAAATTGCGGGACGACCAGCTCCTGTGGACCCTTGGCCTGCCGCTCACCCTGGCCGTGCTCGGGGCGCTCACAGGCAACGCGGTCGCCAGGCTCTGCCTTGCACGCGCTTTCGCGCCCTTCCTCAAGGCGCTGCCGCTTGGGCCCGGACACCGCCGCCACATGGCCGGCAGGGCGACGCTGGCGATCTTCGCACCGCTGAGCGTCCTGGTTGCCGTTTTGGTCGGCTTCGCCTGCGCCGTCATTGGAAAGCCGTGGCCGGCGGCCTGGGGCGTGGGCGCGGCGATCCTGTTTGCGCTGGGCTTCGGCACGGCAGCCTTTTGGCGCCTGCGGCGGCCACGCCTTCTCCTCGATGAGGCGGCAAGCGAGACGGCGCCGGTTGGAAGGCCCTGGCTGCGCCGCCTCGACCAGGCGCACCCGCGCTGGCTTTCGAGCTGGGCCTGGAACCTGCCGGGCGGCCAGTTGCGTCCGTCATGGAAGCTCGCCGCGGCCGGCCTGCTGCTGGCGGCCGCGGCCGTCCTTGGCGCAGGGGCAAGCCTTGCCGGTCGCACGGCCGGGCCGGCGGCGGTTGCGGGCCTGGCGGGCGGCATTCTCGTCTTCATGCTCAGCCTGCGATGCCAGCCGCTCGGCTCGCCGGTGCTGCGCACGGCGCCCATAGGCTTCACGCGCGCGTGGCTGCGGCTGGTGCAACTGCCGCTGCAATTGTCGCTCGCCTTCTTCCTGCTGCCGGCGGGCGCGGCACTCGCGGCCGAGCCTTCGGCATGGGCCGTGCCAGTGGCGGGCGGACTCTGGCTGCTGGTGCTGAACGGCGCCTATGCGGTGTTCGGCGCCTATTTCCTCAACGCGCCATTCGTCGCCATGTTGAGCTTCGCCAGCGCGCTCGCCTATGCCAGCTACGAGACGCTCGAATATGGCCGCACCGTGCTGATCGGCCTGGCGGCATTGGTGGTTTTCCTATGGCACCGAACCCGACAGAGGTATCGCAATGGATGAAGCCCTCGCCGTCAGCGGTCTCAGCGCCGGTTATCGCGGGCGCGCCGTGGTGCGCGGCATCGATCTTTCGCTCCGCCGGGGCGACATGATCGGCCTGCTCGGCGCCAACGGCTCGGGCAAGTCGACGCTGATCAGGGCGATCACCGGCCAGATCCCGTTGCTCGGCGGCAGCGTGACGGTCGACGGCGTCGGCCTCGCCGCCGCGCCGGAGCGCGCCAAGGCCGGCTTCGGCCTTGCCATCGAGCCGCACGAATTGCCGGCGGCACTGTCGGGACGCCAGTATATCGAGCTCGTCGCCTCGATCCGCGGCTGCGCGCCAAACGACCTGCCGGGTGCCGATCTGCCGGGCGCCGACCTTCTGGAGCGGCTCGAGCTCGGGCGCTGGATCGACCGTCCGATCGCGGAATATTCGCTCGGCACGCGCGCCAAGATCGCGATCCTCGCGGCACTTCTCGGCCGGCCGCCGCTGCTGATTTTGGACGAGACGCTGAACGGCCTCGATCCGGTTGCCGCCTGGGAGGTGAAGCGCGTGATCACCGCGCTTTGCGCGAGCGGCCGCCACGCCGTGATCGTGTCGACCCATTTGGTGGAAGCCGTGCCGGCGCTTTGCAATCGCGCGGTGCTGATGGCCGACGGAAGCCTGAGCCGGAGCTGGGATGCCGCGCAGCTGGCCGAAGCGGGCAGGGCGCCGGGCGGGTTCGAGGCAAGCGTCATGCAGGCGCTGCGAACGCGGGCCGCTGCCTGATGTCGATCTAAGC
>NZ_RZRX01000120.1:0-18746 GCF_003997405.1 Mesorhizobium sp. M2A.F.Ca.ET.042.01.1.1 | reverse complement strand
GCCCTAATCTCAGAAAAATCGCAGCGGCGGCTTCTACTACCAAAGGCGCTAACCGCCGCTCGGCCCCTTCGTCGAAATGGAAAGCGGGCATGCTGATTGCTATCGCAGCTATCGGCTTTCTCCCGCGATCGAAAATAGCGACGGCTATCGACGCAACCTCAAGAATAAACTCGCCTACGCTGACTGCGTAACCTTGTTCCGCGACCTTGCGCAGTTCATTCTCGTAGACCGTCTTATCCGTGATCGTGTGGGCCGTATGAGATGGCATGCCCGCTCCAAGAATCTGATCGATCACACTGGCAGGCATATGCGCCAAGATTGCCTTCCCTGTTGCCGTGCAATGCGCTGGATTGTGCCGGCCCGGCGCGGCGATGTGTTTGATTGCACCCGGCCCGAGCGCCTGTTCGATATTAATAGCCTCATTTCTGGTCCACAAGCTCAGAGAACTGGTCTCTCTTGCATCCTCAGCGAGCTTCTCAAGAAAAGGCCTCGCGACGCGAACAACATCCAATTCAGCTAGGTGCTTGCTGGCTAAGGCAATGAGCTCCCCACCCAATCCGAACCGTCCGGTCTCGTCGTCACGCTGGACGTAGCCATTGTGTTCGAGGGTAGCAAGCGTTCGCGAAACAGCACTCGCATGCTTACCCAGCCGTCTGGCAATTTCGTTCACGCCAATCGGCTTGTCACTTGCTCCGACTGTTTTCAGGACATCCAACGCTCGTTGAACGGTTGTTACCTCACCGCTTGATCGCTCCACTTTGCCTGAAGCTCGTTCATTAGAACTCATATTAAATATCCCTTCAGCCTTGACATCATCGAACTCTGATACAATAGTAGCAACAGAATTGCATTATTTGCAACACTTTTCTTTCTGGGAGATGAGGATGCTGAGAGGCGAAAGGCTGCGATTGGAGCAGCTTTGTAAACATTACGGCAGCTACCGGGCGGTCCATGACGTCTCGGTTCAGATTGAGGCGGGTGAATTTGTCTCGTTTTTGGGTCCGAGCGGTTCTGGCAAGACAACGACCCTCATGATGATCGCTGGCTTTGAAACGCCGACATCCGGGCAAATCTTCGTGGGTTCTCAGCCGATCACCCGATTGCCGGTCCACAAGCGCAATATCGGGGTAGTTTTTCAGAGCTATGCACTTTTCCCCCATTTGTCCGTTTTCGAGAATGTCGCATTCGCATTGAAGATGCGCGGCGTGGTCGATGCAGAAATCCGATCGGGTGTCACGCAGGCACTCGACCTGGTGCAATTGTCTGGTTTTGAATCCCGCATGCCGCACGAGCTTTCTGGAGGACAACAGCAGCGCGTTGCGCTCGCCCGTTCTCTCGTATTTCGACCAGGTGTAGTTCTTATGGACGAGCCACTCGGTGCGCTCGACAAGCAGCTTCGCGAGCATATGCAGATCGAACTGAAGCGTCTCCAGCAATCGCTTGGTACCACGGTCATCTTTGTAACGCACGATCAGAGTGAAGCTCTGACCATGTCGGACCGCATTATGGTTATGAACCAAGGCGGGATCGTGCAGATGGGAACGCCTGAAGAAATCTACGAAGCGCCGCAGACTCGTTTTGTCGCCAGCTTCATCGGCGAATCCAATTTTCTCGACGCAAAGATCCTTGAAGCCAATGAGCAGGGGCCGATCCTCGATGTCGCCGGCCTCAGGGTTCGTGCGAGCTGGGCGGCCGGGAAGCGCCAGCAAGGCGCCGGAACCCTCATGGTGCGCCCGGAAAAGATCGTCCCCCTAACTATCGATAGCCGTGCGGACAACGCATTTGAAGGCACGGTGCAAGAAGCGATCTATTGGGGAAACATCATCAAATATCGCATCCTGCTACGCGCTCCCAAGCCAGTAAGCATTTCTGCGGCCGTTCCATACCACGCATCGTCGCCGCGCTTCCACTTGAACGAAACCGTTCGAGTCGGGTGGGATGCTCGCGATGCTCGGCTTCTGAATGAAGAGCCAAGTGCGCACACGCGACCTGATGGAGCCGCCGAGCTCAACGAACGCCAGACTGCAGCTTAACCGTGCCTTTAACTCATAAAAAGGGGAACACGATGACACAATTTTCTACCAACCTGAGTAGGCGCCAGGCCCTGTTCACATTAGGGAGCGCCGCAGCTTTTACCCTTGGCGCACCCGCAATTCTTCGGGCACAGTCTGCTCCCTTGGTTGTCGTCTCAGGCGGCGGCTCCTACGAGGAAGCTTTCAAAAAGGCCGTCGTCGAGCCCTTCCAGCGCGAGAGGGGCATCAAGGTGACGTACACATCTCCCGCTGACGAAGCAAAACTCAGGATTCAAGTCGATAGCGGCAACCTGCAATGGGATCTTGTGGAGTTACCGAACCCTGCACTTCGACCTGACGCTTCCAAATATCTTGAAGAGATCGATTACCAGGCCTTCGACAAGGAGACCGTGGACAACCTTCTCCCAGAGGCGAAGAAGAAATACGGGGTCGGCTCGTATGTCTTCAGCACTGTAATGTCGTTCTCCACATATGAATACCCGTCGGATAAGCCGCGTCCAACGAGTTGGGCCGAATTCTGGGATGTCGACAAGTTTCCCGGACCACGCTCCCTGCGAGCTTGCGCCGCAGGTGATCCGACAACGATCGAGTTCGCACTTCTTGCTGCCGGTGTGCCGAAGGACAAACTCTATCCGATCGATCTCGACAAGGCCTTCGCTTCCCTCGATCACATCAAGGCCGAAGTCACCAAGTTTTGGACCGTCGGAGCTGAGCCGGGTCAAATGCTTTCCGATCGTCAGGTATCAATGTCATCGGCGTTCAATGGGCGCTTGCAAACTCTCAAGGATCAGGGCGCTGGAGCCGACTACCACTGGGACGAGGCGGAACTGAGCCCTGTCTATTGGGTCGTCCCGAAAGGCACCAAGAAGCGCGCCGAAGCAATGCAGTTCGCCGCCTATGCATCCTCAGCCGAAGCGCAGGCAAGACTGAACAACCTCATCTTCTACGGTCCGTTCAATCGCGCCGCCTTCAAGTTCATTGATCCGAAGATCGCTGCAAATCTACCAACAGGCCCAGGTAACATCGAGAAGCAGTTCTTCCGTAATATCGAATTCTGGGAAGCGGTTTCGCCATCCGGCAAAACAAATACCGAAGTACTAGTCGAACGCTGGCTGAAGTGGGTGGCAGCATAAAATGACGACGCTAAGCCAATCTATAATTGGCGCCATCAAGTGGCCAGCTAACAATCGAGAGGCAGTGACGCTTCTCGCCCCGGCTTCACTTCTCCTTGGCGTCTGTTTTTTCGTCCCGCTCTTCGGTTTGCTCTCCATGAGCTTTCTGGACCCTGAGTTCACGTTAAGAAACTATCAGGAGTTTCTCGGCAACTGGACCAGTTGGATCATCTTGGGACGCACGTTTTCGCTCGCCGCAAGCGTGACGGTGATCTGCCTCCTCCTGGGCTATCCCCTTGCTTACTGGATTGTTTCCGCCCGTGCGTGGGTCTCCGGGCTGCTGATGTTCACGGTCGTTCTGCCCTTTTTCACCAGCTATCTCGTAAGAACATACGCGTGGATGGTTTTGCTGGGGCGCTTCGGCATTATCAACCAGACTTTGATGGCCCTTGGCGTCACCGCACGTCCGTTGGATCTGATTTACAACCAGTTCAGCGTTCTCGTGGCGATGGTCTACATCCTACTACCATTCACGGTGATGGTCCTGTCGAGCGTCATGAGAGGAATTCCTCATGGCTTGACGCGCGCCGCTGCCTCACTCGGAGCGCCTCCTAGCCAGAACTTTTGGCGGGTATTCTTCCCCTTGAGCATGCCGGGTATCATCGCGGCCGGCTTGCTGGTTTTTGTGTTCGCCCTCGGCTTCTACATCACGCCGGCACTGCTGGGAGGTCCCAAAAATGTCACCTTGCCGATGCTTATCGACTCCTATGTGAACGGCACACTCGATTGGCCTTTGGCGGCAGCGGTCGCTGCTGTCCTCCTGGTAGTAACGCTACTCCTTTACACCGTCTCCAATAAATTTGTCGGCACGGAACGGCTGCTTGGCTCTCAGCATGGAGCCGGTGCCAAGGGGGCAGCTGTTACCCGCTCGACGGGCGGGTATGTCCGGTTTGTTGACTTCGTGACCAAGATCTTGCGTGTCATGGGCAAACTGGTGCCGTCTTTCGTCGGGAGCACTCTCGAACGGGCCACTCTCGGAAAAGTTTTGCTTTATTCGGTCGGCATCCTGGTTGCGGCGTTTTTGGTCAGCCCAATCCTGATTATCATCCCGATGTCGTTTAGCTCTTCCCGTTTCCTGGACTTTCCTCCGCCAGGCTTCTCGCTGCAGTGGTACCAAGCGTATTTCACAAACGATACTTGGATCGCTGCCACTGTGCAGAGCCTGATCGTCGGTATAGCGACTGCGTTTGTCAGCGTAGCTGTTGGCACCGCGGCCGCGATGGCCCTGGTGCGCGGAAGTGCCACGATGCGCCGCGTCGGTTACCAGTTGCTACTCGCACCGATGATCGTTCCGACGATCGTCAGCTCGGTAGCGCTCTACTTCCTGTTTGCGAAAGTTCAGCTTGTCGATACGACGATCGGGCTTGTCATCGCGCATAGCATCGGAGCAACTCCCCTCGTCGTTTTGATCGTCGCGGCAAGCCTTCAATCTCAAAACGTTCGCCTGGAACATGCGGCGGCAAGCTTGGGGGCTTCCCGTGCAGTCACCATCTGGAGGATCGTTCTTCCGCTAATCCGTCCAACGATCTTTGTGGCTGGCTTCTTCGCGTTCCTTCACTCTTTCGACGAAGTGGTGCTGTCCCTGTTTATCAGCGGTCCGACCACGATGACACTTCCCGTGAAGATGTGGTCAGGGGTGCGCGAAGATATCACTCCAACTATCGCGGCTGTCTCCACTCTTCTGATCAGCTTCACTGTCATCATGTATGGGGTGATGGAGATTTACCGCCACAACGCCGCCAGAGCCAAAGCAAGATAAGACACTATTGAGGAAAACCTAAGTGACCCAAATTTCACCGCCAGAAATGGACTTTCCGATTGAGGAATATCGGACTCGGCTTCGGCGCACGCAGGAGGCAATGCGTAAAGCTGACCTCCCGGTTATCGTTCTTCACCAGCCGGAAAACATTCTCTACCTAACCGGTTTCTACACAACCGGCTACTTCTCCTACCACGCTGTTGCCGTTCCGAGCGAAGGCGATCCGGTACTACTTCTTCGTGACGTCGAAGTGCCTGCCGCGCGTGCCACCTCGTGGATCAAAAATCACTACATCTACAAAGATGAGCCAGACCCTGTACCAGCGTGGCTCGACACCACGAAGCGGGCGCTTGAGGACCTTGGCCTTGCCGGAGGCCGTGTTGGCGTTGACGAGCACTCATGGTTCCTGACAGTCGAACGTTGGAAAATGCTGCAGAAGCTGGTTCCTCACGCGACTTTGGTAAAGGAGCCACGGATCGTCGATCACCTGCGCCTGATCAAATCCCCAAGGGAAATTGCCTTCCTTCGCGTGGCGGCAAGCCAGGCGGAGAAAGGCGTACAAGCTGGGATGGAGGCGAGCCAGGCTGGTGTGACTGAACGCGTGGTCGCTGGCGCGGTGTTCAACGCTTTGGTCAGTGCCGGCTCCGGGTTGCCGCTGAGCGGCATCATCACCTCTGGGACGCGTACCGATCTGTTGCACGGGGATTTCTCCGACAGGCGCCTAGAGCGTGGTGACACCGTCTATTTCGAACTGCAGGGAATTCATCAAAAATATTGGGCACGCATCATGCGTACGACCGTCGTCGGTCCCGCCAGCGATGCGCAAAAGCGAACTGCCGAAACTATCATCCGTATCCAAGATGAAGCGATCGCCACAATGCAAGCCGGCGCAAATGCTGGCGTCGTCGACAAGGCGTTCAGGGATCCGCTTATCGCGAGCGGACTTCGAGAATCATACACAAACCGGGCTGGTTATTCACTCGGACTGAACTATCGCCCGTCCGCCGGCGAATTTATTCGCGAGTTTGTCCCGGGCGTCGATTGGATGCTTGAACCAGGTATGGTGTTCCACATGCTCATGATGGGCGCCGGCATGGGATTCAGTGAAACTATTCTGATTACCGAGAACGGACCTGAACGACTGACGACGATGGAGCGCAAGCTCTTCGCCGGTCTGTAAGCGCGATAGTGAGGCAAATTCCCATGCGACCAGTCATTGGTATTGTCAGCAATTTCGACGTCGAAAAGAAGGGTTACTTCTGCTTCGAGAACTATGTCCACGCGATCGAATCTTCCGGAGCCCTTCCGGTCATCCTGCCTTACGTCAACGAGGCTGACGTTGGTCAGCTTCTCGACATTTTGTCGGGCGTCATCCTTTCGGGCGGAGGTGATTTCCCAACGGAGCTTTACGGTGCGGCGCCGCATCCGGCCGTTCAGCGCATGATCCCTGAACGCGATGCTTTCGAATTCGCGCTTGCACGGGCCGCGTACGCCCGGCCGATGCCAATTCTTGGCATCTGCAGGGGAATGCAGATGTTGAACGTCATCGCGGGTGGAACGATCTATCCGCATACCCTGGATTCACTTCCCGACGTAGTCGACCACCGCGATGGAACGCCTCTCGACCAGACCGTGCACGGCATTCGCATCGAGCCTAACACACACCTGTCCCGCCTCATTGGCGATCAGGAACTCTCGTTCAGGGTCAACAGCTTGCATCATCAGGCTGTCGATCTCTTGGCGCCGGGGTTCGTCGTTTCTGCCCGTGCTGACGACGGCGTCGTCGAAGCCATTGAAGCGACAGACCAGCCGTTTGTCGTTGGCGTTCAGTGGCATCCGGAAGCCATGTTTGAAAGTGAACCGGCTTGCCGCTCCTTGATCGAAAACTTCGCCAAGGCATGCGGAGCGAAATAAGCACTTGAAAGCAAAGCCGCAGCCGTCTCCGCGGTTGCGGCTTTAAGAAATTCTGTAGTTGACACCGAGAGCGATCAGCTTCGTCGGAGGGCAATGCGTTGCGCCATTTCTCGATAATACGGCGCGGGTGGGGCGGCGTGGCTGTGCCGACTTCGCGTGAATCAATGACTAAAGAAAGCGATCTTGGATCGCGCTTCTCGAACCGCTTAGTTCGATAAATAACAATGGAGCACAACGTGCAGCCTCTCCCAAAACTTGCAAACTTCGTTGCAAACTATCCGGCCGGGAGCCTTCCGCTAGCGACCAAAAAGACAATTGCCACCTTGCTGTTGGATTTGATCGGCGCGACGGGGGCGGGGCTCAATTCGCCGTTGGCAGCGGCCGCACGCGCTTCCGCATTGAGCGCGTATGGCGATGGATCCATCAGCGTTTGGTTGACCGACCGCACATCCAGCGTTGTTGGAGCCGCGATGGCAAACAGCGCCGCTGCAAGTGCGCTCGACATCGACGACGGCCATCGTGGGGCTGCTGGCCATGCCGGCGCTGGCGTCATTCCCGCAGCCTTAGCGGTGGCGGAAGCAGTCAGCGCTCCGACTGCCGAAGTGTTGACGGCTATTGCGCTCGGATATGAGGTCGCGCTGCGCGTCGCCAGCTGCCGACCCGCCGCATCGGTAGATACATATGCGAGTGGGCGATGGGTCAACTACGGCGCAGCCGCCGTCGCCGCACGCCTGCTGAAGCTCAGTGCCGAGCAAACTGCACACGCGCTGGGCATTGCCGGCGGCGAAGGTCCTATCGTCTTCACGGCACCCTCTCCCAAGTTTGAAGGCAGCACGATCAAGGAGGGTATTCCACCAGCCGTTGTCGCAGGAATCACTGCAGCCTATCGGGCCCGCGAAGGCGCAACCGGTCCCTTCGATCTATTCGACGACGAGACCCGATTTGATCCCAAGGTGCTTCTCGAGAATCTCGGCTCGTCATGGGAAGCGCAGAAATGCTATCTGAAGCCGTATGCGTGCTGCCGGTATATGCACGCTGCTGTCGATGCGATCCTCTCCATGCGCCAGCCGGGCAAGGAAATCAAAACGCTTCGGATCGACACGTTCCCTCAGGCGATGCGTTTGGCCAATGAACGCGCACCTACGAATCTTGAGGGGGCGCAATACAGTTTTTACTTTAATTGCGCGCTCGCCGCACTCCACGGCGGCGAAGCTCTCCAACCGGTGGATCTTGCACGGCTCACCGACAAGAGCGTGCTCGAATTGGCCGATCGCATCGAATTGGTGGCTTCTGCAGAATTCGCGACATCGTTTCCAGTCGGAACGCCGGCTCGCGTCCTGATGGATCAGGGTAAAGGGATTGAGGAAATGCTCGTGTTACATCCTCTCGGTGATGTGGCGAATCCCATGTCCACCGATCAGATCGTTGAGAAGTTCAAGAACATCACCGAGGATCTTGGCGCCGAATGGCAGGAGAAGATCATTTTCTCGGCCTTGAACTTCGAAGAAGGCGGCATGGCCCCGCTCGTTGCGGCACTGTCCCCTATCGAGGCTGGCGCAATTTGGCAGGACGCTGCAGGAGGACACATGACCGGCCCGAAGCAGTCGGCTATCGCCGTGTAGAACATGGCAGGGCGGCGAGGTCGCGGTTTCCCACGCTTGGTGCATGCGCAACATGAAGAAAAGTGAATCGCGTCATAGCGATCCATTACCGGATACAAGTTTATATGGAAGAAGAATGCCATGGATACTTCCTCGAAACCTGCCGAAGTGGAATACACGTCGTCTTTCCTTGAGAGTGTTGAAGGATATATCGATCGAGCTTTTGGCCATCTAAGCCTTCCGGAAGGACTTGCCGAGCGCATTCGCGCCTGCAACTCCACGTACACGGTTCGCTTCGGTGTGCGTCTCCGGGGCCGCATGTACAGTTTCACGGGATGGCGCTCCGTTCACAGTGAACATGTCGAGCCAGCCAAGGGCGGGATCCGTTACGATCTCGCATCAAACGCAGAGGAAGTTGAGGCGCTTGCCGCCCTAATGAGCCTCAAATGCGCGCTCGTCGATGTGCCGTTCGGCGGGTCAA
Organism: Mesorhizobium sp. M2A.F.Ca.ET.042.01.1.1; assembly: GCF_003997405.1. Lineage (NCBI taxonomy): Bacteria > Pseudomonadati > Pseudomonadota > Alphaproteobacteria > Hyphomicrobiales > Phyllobacteriaceae > Mesorhizobium > Mesorhizobium sp. M2A.F.Ca.ET.042.01.1.1. The sequence continues at coordinate 9,786 of NZ_RZRX01000120.1, read as the reverse complement.
AAGGCGCTCTCGCCATCGATCCCAAGGAATGGGAAGTCCATGAACTGGAGCGTATCACCCGACGCTTCACCCAGGAACTGGCAAAGAGAAATCTCATTTCACCGGGCCGCAACGTTCCTGCACCGGATGTGGGTACCGGCGAGCGCGAAATGGCCTGGATGGCCGATGAATACAAACGCACCGGGCCGGCCGATATCGTCAATGCCAATGCCTGCGTCACTGGCAAGCCGCTTTCACGCGGAGGCATCGCAGGGCGTACCGAAGCCACTGGGCGTGGAGTGCAATACGCTATCCATTGCTATCTGCGTGATCTTGACCGAAACGGAGTTGCAGGCAATCGCGATCTGTCGTCGATGACGGTCACTGTTCAGGGCTTCGGCAATGTCGGTTATCATGCCGCGAAATTCCTGAGCGAGGAAGACGGTGCGAAAGTCATCTGTATCGTTGAGCGGGACGGATACTTGTTCGATCCCAATGGCCTCAATGTCGAGGTGGTAAAGCAGCACCAGTTGGCGACAGGCAGCATACTCGGCTTTGAAGGAGCCGAATCCTTCGCCAATAAGGCAGCGGGTCTCGAAGTGGCCTGTGACATTCTGATCCCCGCTGCGATGGAGTCAGCCATCAGCACGGCGAACGCTAGCCGCATAAGAGCCAAGCTGATTGTCGAAGCGGCGAATGGGCCGGTCACCTTCGATGCAGAGCCGGCACTCCTTGAGGCAGGCATTGTCATATTGCCAGATCTGTTCGTAAACGCGGGTGGTGTGATCGTCAGTTACTTCGAGTGGGTCAAAAACCTTACCCATATCCCCTTCGGTTTGATGGAACGGCGGCGCCGCGAACGCAGAAATAGTCAGATCACAAGCGCGATGGAGACCATGACGGGCAAGAATTTTCCGTCCGACATGCGTGATGATTTCCTTGAAGGCGGTAGCGAGATCGATCTCGTACGATCCGGTCTCGACGACGTCATGCGTGGTGCATACGACCAGATGGTCCAGACGCTCCGCCTGTTTCCGGACATTAGGGACTTTCGAACAGCTGCCTACCACATCGCTCTGTGCCGGATTGCTGAAGCATACAAGGCAATTGGGATCTGATGCGAAATACAATCTGAGGAATCGGGAGCGCGACTAAGTTAGGTAACCGATCTTCTACTACCCAGGGCGCGTGACTGCTGCTGAACGCAGTTCAGCAGCAGTCAACCTGGTATATACCTCAAATTCCGAGGCCGGTGATTTCTTATTCCATTTCATATCAGTTCAACATCCGCAGATTAGCAATCATGTGGAAATAGCGCGAGACGAGCGGGAAATGACTGGCGCGGAGAAAGACGACCCATCCTCTTTATTAGCGCCCCTCAAGAACCCGACGTTCCGGTCGGTCTTCCTCGCGTCGCAGCTTTCGAGTCTGGGCTGGCTGATGCAAACGGTGGCGCTCAGCTGGCTGATGGTGTCGATCGCCACCTCGGACGTGATGGTGGCACTTGTACAGGCCGCCTCGACTCTGCCGACCTTCTTTCTGGCGATCTTTGTTGGCGCGATCGCCGATAACTACAACCGTCGCATCGTCATGATCGTTGGCCGAAGCCTGATGATGGCAGCTTCCGCCATGTTGGTGGTGCTGATGGCACTTGGCATCACTAATCCATGGATCATTCTTGCCTTCAGCTTTCTCGATGGCTGCGGCATTGCGCTGGCAGATCCTGCCTGGCGTGCCTCACTTGGCGACATGCTGGAGCGCCGTCACCTGCCGTCTGCCGTCACGCTCCTCAACGTCGGTTTCAACACGGTCCGCAGCGTCGGCCCAGCGCTGGGCGGTTTTATCGTCGCTGCTTTTGGGCCGTTGGTCACATTCGCGCTGACGACGCTTGGCTTCGTTGCGCCCCTGACCGCCCTCTGGCGAAACAACTGGAAAGTGCCGATCTCATCGCTTGCCCGCGAAGCTTTGATGACCGCCATCTACGACGGCCTGCGCTTTACCGCCATTTCCTCGGAAATCAAGACTACGATCGTTCGCGGCACCCTCTTTGGAATTGCAGGCACCTCCATCCTCGCACTGCTGCCGCTGGTTGCCCGTGACCAGTTGAAGGCTGGCCCAATTACCTACGGCATCCTGATGGCCGGCTTTGGCGCCGGCGCGCTGGTTGCCGGGCTCACGAACCCGCGTCTCAGGCGGACGTTGACGCAGGAACATATGTTCCTGCTTGCCTGCATCGCCTGCGCGGCCTGTGCGTTGTCGCTGGTGTTTACCTCGTCGCTGGCCATAGCGACGGTATCTCTGGCGTTTGGCGGCGCCGGCTGGGTGACGGCATGGTCGGGATTGGGCGTTAACGTACAACTGGCAAGCCCGCGCTGGGTGGTCGGCCGCACCATCTCGATTTACAGTGCCTTCACTTATGGCGGCATCGCCGGCGGTAGCTGGCTCTGGGGCACGATCGCTGAAAACTACTCACTCCCTGGGGCGTTAGGGGCTTCTGCCGGAGCTTCGCTGTTCGTGGCCACCCTAGGGTTCAAGCTGCCGATCAGCAATCGTTTTGAATCGGAACTTGAACCCTCGGGTTCGTTCGATGCTCCGGCGGTTGCCCTCGACCTGAAGCCACGAACCGGCCCAATCCTGATCACCACCGAATATTGCATATCGGACGACAATACCGATCTGTTTCTCGACGTCATGCGCAGACGCCGGAATGCGCAAAGCCGGGTCGGTGCCCGGCAATGGACGCTCACCCGCGATGTGCGGGAGCCGTCGCGTTGGCTCGAGACCTACCGCACTCCGACCTGGATGGATTATCACCGGCTGCATCACCGCTTGACGGCGGCTGACAAGCAGCTCGACCAAGAACTCATCGAACTCACACCGGAGAGGCATCCCCCGCGAACGAGCATACTGGTCGAACGCCCGACCGGAGCACTCCGCAAGTCGTCTCCGCCCGTGCCCTATGTTTCGCAGAAATGAGCAACCTATGTTGATAAGTACGAACAGGATGGCATCCCCGAACCGGCCATATGTCCACGGGACGTCGCACGGCACTTCCGATGCGGCGTATGGCCACTGTCCCTGCGACCATCGTCGCCCCGACAGCACAATCTGGAGACCACACTAGGCCCACCGGTCCCCGGGGCTGGGCGGCCCAAACAGCATGGAGAAAGTTCGAATGTTACACTGGCTGGACAAGCTAACCGATCTCGCGGCAATTCCAAGCGACGAATGCATGATCAAAGGCGCCCTCTGGGATTTCGCCGAACGGGTCGGTCTTACCGCGCAAGTCGGCAAGAACTCATGAGGTGCGTCCGTGGTAAAGACGCGCCGCCCCATCGAGTTTCTTCATCTGCGCTATTTCGTGGCGGCAGCCGAGCAGGGGGGCTTTCGCAAGGCGGCGCGCGCGCTGGGTGTTCAGGTCTCGACCATCAGCCGGCGTATCGGTGATCTCGAGGACAATCTCGGCGCATCATTGTTTCACAGGCATACCGCCGGTGCCCGTCTGACCTATGCCGGGCAAAGGTTCCTCCCGCGCGCCCGGGAGATTGACCGACAGATCGGCGTGAGTGGCGACGACATTGCGATGATCGGTCGGGCAGAAATTGGCGTGGTGAGGATCGGCATCTTCTCCTCGCTCTCGTCGGGGTTCTTGTCGGATTTGCTGCGCCAATATGACCAGTCCCATGCCGCGGTGCAGATGGAACTCATCGACGGCAATCCGGTGGATCATGTTTCTGCGATCCGAGAGCTCGAACTCGATATCGCCTTCGTGACCGGCACACGGGATTGGCCAGACTGCGACAGCGAGCATTTCTGGTCGGAGCGGGTGTTTGCGGTTCTGCCGCAAACCCATCCTCTATCGAGCAAAACAGCGGTGACATGGCACGATCTTGCTGGCGAGATGTTCATCGTCAGCGACGTCCCGCCTGGCCAGGAGATCCATGACTATCTGGTTCAGCGCCTCGCGAGGCTTGGCCATCATCCGGATATCCAATCGCAACAGGTCGACCGCCACAATCTCTTCTCGCTCGTCGCTATAGGCCGAGGTCTGACCGTGACCAGCGAGGCGACGATCGCCACGCAGGTCCCGGATATCTGCTACCGCCCGATCAAGGGCGAAGTGCTGCCGTTCAGCGCCGTCTGGTCGCCGAAGAATGACAATCCAGCGCTGCGCCGTCTGATCAGTCTTGCAAAAACCATGGCGAGAGCGTCGCCCCCATAGGCTATTCACCGGATTGATGCGGCGCGGGCCGGCCGGTCTTTGCGCGTCGGGCCTTCGCGAAGCCCCGATCCGTCGCGACGAACCGCTCCAGCATCGGCACGATCAAACGCACGGACTCTATGGGTGAACCGCCGGGGGCGGCCAACAGTTCGCCATAGGCGATGAGATCCCGGTGGAGCGCCGCTGGCAGCTCCAGCGTCACCTTCACCGGTTTGTCGTCGGCGATCGGGCCGAGCTTCAGCTTGGTCATTGCGTTGCTCCATACGGCTCGAGGACGAGATCGCGCACGACAATCACGCGCACCGGGAACCCCGGCCGGATCGTGAGCGTCGGCGCGATGTTGAGTTGTTGCCGTACAATTTGCTGGCCGGCATCATTGATCGTGTCCTGCGCGCCGTTGCGGATGGCGTTGATCAGGCGGTCGTTATTGTCGGTCGCAAGTTCGGCGCCGACGCTGAGCAGCGTCGAGAGCCCGGCAGCCTTGGCGAGATCCCACCAGTGGTAGTTGACGCCATCCTCCAGACCGGCATAGCCTTCGGCGTCGGCGCCAGGTTGGCGCTCGAGCACGATCGATCGTCCGTTCGGAAAAATCAGCCTGTTCCAGACGAGCAGGATACGGCGCTGCCCAAAACCGACATCGTTGCTGTATTGGCCGATGACGCGGGTGCCTTGGGGCACGAGCAGAAAACGCCCGGTTGGGCTGTCATAGATGTTTTCGGTGACCTGCGCGGTGATCTGGCCAGGCAGGTCGGATCGAATGCCGGTGATGAGGGCGGCCGGGATGATCGCGCCGGCCTGAAGCACATAGGGAGAAGCAGGCGCTGCGACGCGGTCGGGCGAGACGGTGCGTTTGTCGGGCGCTGCATTGAGGAAGGCATTCTGCCGCTCGACCGCAGTCGGCGTCGATGGCTGAACGCCGAGGCCGAGAGCGGCCAGATCCGGTACGGGCTGGGCCGCTGGCGTTGCCTGCGCGGTGGCGGGCGTGCCGCTCGTCACTGGTCGCGTTTCGGTGGGAGCAAAAAGTTTTGCCGTGCGCGCGGATTCAAGTTCCTGCAATCGCCGTTGCTCTTCGGCGCTCAGGCCCGGATTGGGTGCGGCGATTGCCGGCGGCGGGACGGCATTCTGGGCGTTGAGGATAGGGCGGCCGAGATCGCCGGGAAGCGGTGGACCGAGGACCGGCCCGGTATAGTCCTTCGGTAGGCCGGCGAGACCGTCCGCCGTGGCGCGGCTGTCCGTCGAGATCAATTCCTCGGGCTTGCCGGCATCGCGCGTCTGCAGGGCATAGATCAGCGCGCCGCCGAGACCGACGCCGGCAACGAGGCCGAGCCCGGCCAACACCTTGCGCGAAAGCCGGGTGACACGCGGCGGCTGGGGGCGAAGCCGCATCGCGTGTTCGCCGGTGAGCGGCAGAGCGCCGTCCTCCGACGGTGCGTTCTTTTCCTTTTCGGGATCGGCTCCGCTCATGACGCCGGCCTTCCGTCCGTGCGGACGATGCGCACCCGCTTCTGGCGATCGCCGGAGCCGAAACGCAGCTCGGCGGCGGCGAAGAGCCGGTCGACGATCATGTGATGGCCACGCACGCGGTAGTTCACGAGCTCGGAGGTCTTGCCCTCGGGGCCGACAACAAAGAGCGGGGGCATTTCGCCCTGGCCGACACCGCGCGGGAATTCGATGAAGACCTGGCGGCCGTCATCGAAGGCCCGGAGCGGCCGCCACGGCGCGCGGTCGCCGTCGATGGTGTAACGGAAGTTCACATTCGCCAAATCGACGCCGGATGAGACCGGCTGGACTGCCTCGGCCTGCGCGTTCTGACGGCGTAGTGCGATGAGCTGGTCCTGCGGATACTGCCAGGAGACCGATGCCATGTAGGTGCGCTCGGTCGAGCGCAGCTCCATATGATAGGTACGGATGTTGGTGTTGATGACCAGATTGGTGGTGAGGTCCGGTCGCGTCGGTTTCACCAGGATGTGGATCTGCTTCGTCGCGCCCGAACCGCTTTCGGTATCGCCGATGATCCAGCGCACGGTATCGCCGGCGGCGACGGGCCCGGAGCCGACGAGCTGTTCGCCGGGCTGGAGGGCGATGTCGGTGATCTGCCCGACGGCGGTATAGACTTGATAGAGCGCTCCTTGCGTGAAGGGGTAGACCTGCATGGAGTTGATGAAGCCATTGCGTACCGGCTGCACGCGGGCCGCGGCATTGGCCTGGTTGACGCGGGCGGCGGGATCGGTCGGCTCGGCTCTTTGTTTTGAGGTCTCGACCGGCTTCAACTGGCCGGGCAGCGGCAGGGGCTTGGGCAGCTCGACGATGCGAACGGGAGAGGGCGGATCGGCGGTCTGCACGGCCGGTGCGGCATTGTCATATTCGATGTCCGGCGGTGGGGTCGCCGTCGCGCAGCCTGCCAACGCCGAGGCGGCCAGCAGGAGAAGCGGCAAGGAGATTTTACGCAAAGTCGTCCCTACAGCGATCCACGCATGCGGATTGTCGGTGAAACGGTTCGCCGGAATTCCGGCAGTCAGGCTAGACGGCCGGATCATTGTCCAAGCTCCTTCGACCAGTTGATGGCGTTGACGTAGATTCCGAGCGGATTGGCGCGGAGTTTTTCGGCGTCGCGCGGCGTCTGCACGACGACGGTGAGGATGGCGGTCCAGCGCGAGGTCTCGGTAAGAGAGCCGTCCTGGTAGCGCCGCTCGACCCAAGCGACGCGGAAGCTCGTGGGCGAGGCGCGAATGACGCTGGATACGTCGACGGCGATCTGCTGTTTGCCAACCTTCGTGAACGGGTCGTTGGAGCGAGCATAGTCGTTGAGCGCGATGGCGCCGGCCGACGTGGTGAACTCATAGGCGCGCAGCCAGTTCTGCCGCACGATGATCGGGTCGGCGGGGATCGAGCGGACCTGTTCGATGAAGCGGGCGAGATGCCAGGCAACCTGCGGATCGGTTGGTTGGTAGTCGGCCACAGCTGGCGCGATCGCCTGCGCCTGACCGAGCCGATCGATCTGAACCACCCAGGGGACGACCGTGCCGCGCGCCGATTGCCAGACGAGGGCGGAGGCGAAGCCACCGGCGAGGATCAGGCAACCGAAGGCCATATAGCGCCAGTTCTTCGCCTGTACGCGGGCGGAGCCGATGCGCTCGTCCCAGGCCTGCCCGGCGCGTTGATACGGCGTCTCGGGCTCGGGCGTCTTGCCATAGTGAGTGGTGGGTCGACGAAAAAGATTCACTGCTCAGTTCCCCTCTGAAAGATTGATCGAAGAGCCGCTGCCATGGCTGTCGCCGGAACGCACGGCATGGGCGGCCGTCTGGACGCCGTGGGAGACACGCTGGGAGCGCTGCATCCGCTTGGCCCAGTCGGGTGGGCTGCTGACGGCGCGGCTTGCTGCGGCAGAATCGGAGAAGGAGGCGTCGTTGGCGGCGTCAGACGTCCCGTCGATGGTACCCATGGTCGAGGTGCCGCCGGTGACTTCGAAGGCGGACTTCGCACCGGCATCAGTGCTCGATTTCATCGATTGGGCCGCACGCGATGCGGCGCGCTTCAATGGAGAGGCAGCAGCCGAGCCACCGGCGCGAGCGATACCGCCCAGACCGGATGCAGCGCCGGCTACGCCGGATTGCCCGGCGGAGCCCAGCGTGTAGGCGGTCGATGCAGCTCCTGCCATCGAAGCGCCACCGCGTGCGGCTGCAGCCGTGCCCGAAAGGGCGGCGGCACCGCCACGGGCTGCGAGGCCGGCCGCGCCACCAGCCGCAAGCGCCATACCGCCGGCGGCGAGACCCGTTCCGACGGCTGCACCGGCGCCAAGCTGCGGGCCGCCGGAGACGAGGCCGTTTGCGATACCAGGACCGAAGATGCCGAGGCCGAGCAGGGAGAGCGCCGCAAGCACGATCGCCATGGCCTGGTCGATCGTCGGGTTCTCGCCCCCGAAGCCGGCGGTGAATTGCGAAAACAGCGTCGAGCCGATGCCGATGATGACGGCGAGCACCAGCACCTTGATGCCGGAGGAGATGACGTTGCCCAGCACGCGCTCGGCCATGAAGGCAGATTTGCCGAAGAGGCCGAAGGGAATGAGGACGAACCCCGCGAGGGTCGACAGCTTGAACTCGATCAAGGTCACGAAGAGCTGCACCGCCAGGATGAAGAAAGCGAGCAGGACGAGCGCCCAGGCGAAAAGCAGGCAGGCGATCTGAATGAAGTTCTCGAAGAACGAGACCCAGCCCATCAGGCCGGAGATGGATTCCAGCAGCGGACGGCCGGCATCGAGGCCGGTTTGAGCGACCTTGCCAGGGCGCAGCAGGTCCTGAACGGAAAACCCGGTCCCGCTCGCCTTGAGGCCGAGGCCTGAGAAGCTCTCGAAGACGATGCGGGCGAGGTTGGACCAGTTGGAGATCAGGTAGGCAAAGATGCCGACGAACAGCGTCTTCTTGACGAGCCGGGCGATGATGTCGTCATCGGCGCCCCAGCTCCAGAACAGAGCGGCCAGCGTCACGTCGATGACGATCAGCGTCGTGGCGATGAAGGCGACCTCGCCGCTGAGCAGGCCGAATCCGGTGTCTATATATTTCGTGAAGGTCGCCAGGAATTGGTCGATCACGCCGGTGCTGCCCATGGTTATCGCACCTCCGTCGGGATCGTTGCTGCTCCAGGTGTCTCCGCGGTTGTGGATTGCGGGACTGCCGGTGCAGGCGAATTCAGGCCGAGGAAGCGGTCACGCTGTTCGGCCCATAGCGTGAGGCACCCACGATCGCGCAGCGCCGCCTCGCCAAGGCCCTGGCAGCGGCGAAGGCTCTCGCGCAGCGGGTTTGGAGCTGCGGGCGCGAGCGTGGGCGGCGACACAGCTGCCGGCGGTTCTGCTGTCCGGTTCATCTCGATCGCGGTCGCCGTGATGGCGATCGCGATGAAGACGACAGCGCCGATGCGGGCGAGGGTTTTGCCGTCCATGGTCGCGCCCTCAGCGATTGAACATCTGGGCGTTGCCGGGCTGGTATCCCGTGCCTGGCGCGAGGAAGCGGCGGCGTTGTTCGCGCCCCTGCTCGACGGCCGCAGCGCGCTCGGCTTCGGTCAGCGCCTGCGCGCGGCCATTGGCGGCGCCGACGGCCGTGAGATCGGCGAGTTGCTGGGCGAGGAGCGCGAGGAGCTGGTTGCCGGCCTGGGTCACCTGAAGCGCACCGGTCGCGCCCTGGCTCTGGCCTACGAGCGCCGACATCTGCGCGCGGTTGGTGTCGATATTGGCGACGACGCCGGCCTGCACGCGCATGGCGTCCTGCAGGCCGCCGACTGTGTTCTGCCAGCGGCTGCGCGCATCGGTGACGAGCTGCTGATCGGTCGCCGACATCGAGGCGTTCCCGTATTTCTGCTGGAACATCTGATCGATCTTCTGGACGTCGAAGGCGATGTTCTGCGCCTGGCTGAGAAGCGCTTGAGTCTTCTGCACCGACTGCTGAATCTGCTGGAGGGCGGAGAACGGCAGGTTGGCCAGGTTGCGCGCCTGGTTGATCAGCATCTGCGCCTCGTTCTGCAACGAGGTGATCTGATGGGTGATCTGCTCGAGCGAACGTGCGGCGGTCAGCACGTTCTGCGCGTAGTTCGAG
>NZ_RZRX01000011.1:0-53871 GCF_003997405.1 Mesorhizobium sp. M2A.F.Ca.ET.042.01.1.1 | reverse complement strand
ACGAAACGCAGGCGCTGTGCTTCTTTGCCGGGGCCAATTCGATCTTTGTCGGCGACACGCTGCTGACGGCGGGAAATCCCGGCGAGGACAAGGATACCCTTCTGTTCCGGCGCCTCGGCATTGAGCCTATGGAACTCGCCACGCAATGAAGGAGGCAATTCTTGCCCGCTATGACGCAACCTTGCGGGGACTGGGGCGCAAGGACCGGTTGCGGACGCTCGCACCGCGCGCCGGGCTCGACTTCTCGTCGAACGACTATATCGGACTTGCCGCCTCCAAAAGACTGGGCGATGCGGTTTCGACGGCGATTGCGCGGGGCACGCCAGTGGGCGCCACCGGATCGCGGCTGTTGCGCGGCAATGCACCGGAACATGAGCAACTGGAGGCGGACGCAGCGGCATTTTTCGGAGCCGAGCGTGCACTGTTCTTCGGCAGCGGCTATATCGCCAACTTCGCTCTGCTGACGGCCCTGCCGCAGAAAGGCGACCTGCTGGTCCTCGACGAGCTCGCTCATGCCAGCATGCATGAGGGTGCCCAGGCCGGGCGCGCTGAGTTCAAGCTGGCCGCGCACAACGACGTCGACGCTGTCGAGGACGCAATCACCCGCTGGCGCGCCGAAGGCGGCATGGGGCGGGTGTGGATCGCCTTCGAAAGCCTTTACAGCATGGATGGCGACCGTGCGCCGATGGAGAGCCTGGTCGCGCTGGCTGATCGGTACCAGGCATTCATCGTCGTCGATGAAGCGCATGCCACCGGCGTCTGGGGACCGGACGGCCGGGGACTGGCCGCCGCGTATGAAGGCCGCGACAACATCGTCACGCTCCACACATGCGGCAAGGCGCTTGGCGCATCCGGCGCGCTCGTTACCGGACCGCGAACACTGTGCGACTATCTTATCAACCGGTGCCGGCCATTCATCTATGCGACCGCACCATCGCCGCTGATGGCAGTCGCGGCACGTGAGGCGCTGACTATTCTGTCTGACGAGCCTATGCGTCGTGCTCAGTTGCACGAGCGTGTCGCTTTCGCGAGCCGGCAATTGGCCGAACGCTGCGGCGTGATGCCCAGCGGTTCGCAGATCCAGCCGCTTGTGATCGGCGATAACAGCCGCACCATGGCGGTGGCGGCAGGACTGCAGGCACGCGGCTTCGACATACGCGGCATTCGCCCGCCGACAGTGCCTGAGGGTACGTCGCGCCTGCGCATTTCGCTGACTCTCAACGTCGACGAAGCCGACATTTCCGCCATGGTCGAGGCTCTCGTCGGAGTGTTGGCCACAGCATGACCAAACGCATCGTCGTCACCGGAACAGACACTGGAATTGGCAAGACAGTGTTTTCGGCCGGACTTGCCGGGCTGCTCGACGGCTTCTACTGGAAGCCGGTGCAATCGGGCCTCAACGAGGAGACCGACAGCGAGGTCGTCGCCCGGCTTTCCGGCTTGCCCGACGGACGCGTGCTGCCCGAAGTCTATCGACTGACGATGCCGCTGTCGCCGCATCGATCAGCCGAAATCGACGGCGTCGCGATCGAGGCCGACGATCTTTCATTTCCGGTCCTGCCGACACCGCTCGTCATCGAAGGCGCCGGCGGGCTGATGGTGCCGCTCAATCGACAGACAAGGTTCATTGACATATTCGAACAATGGCGGCTGCCGGTCATACTGTGCGCCCGCACCGCGCTTGGCACCATCAATCATACGCTGTTGTCGATCGAGGCCCTGAGAGCCCGCTCCATCCCGCTCATCGGCATTGCCTTCATTGGCGAAGAGGTGGCCGATACACAAAGGACAATCGTGGAATTCGGCGGCGTGCCGCAGCTGGGCAGGCTGCCGCACCTCGGTCCGCTGACGGGTGAAACGTTGAGAGATGCAATGATTTCCGGCTTCGACCTGGCCATGATTGCCGGAGGCGACTGATGGCGGAGTCTCGAGTCTGGCATCCGTTCACGCAGCACGCGCTAGAGCCCTCGGTCCCTGAAATCGTGCTGACTGAAGGCGCCTATCTCCACAAGGCCGACGGCTTCCGCATCCTCGATGCGATTTCTTCCTGGTGGGTCGTCACCCATGGCCATCGCCACCCCCGCATCATGAAGGCCATCGAGACGACCGCGTCGAGCCTCGACCAGATCATCTTCGCGGGCTTCACCCACGAGCCGGCCGAACGGCTGGCCGAGGCGCTTATCGGCATCGCACCCGCCGGCCTCGACCGGGTGTTCTATTCCGACAGTGGCTCCACCTCAGTCGAAGTCGCGCTGAAGATGGCGCTCGGCTATTTCCGCAACATCGGCGCGCCGCGTTCGCGCATCGCCGTCATGGAGCACAGCTATCATGGCGACACGATCGGGGCGATGAGCGTCGGCGCCCGCGGCGTCTTCAACGCCGCCTATGATCCTTTGCTGTTCGAGGTCGACGCCATCCCCTTCCCGGCCGCCGGGCGCGAGCAGGAAACGCTGGATCGGTTCGAGGCCGTTAGCCGCGACCGGCGCGCAGCCGCGCTGATCGTCGAGCCGCTGGTGCTTGGCGCCGGCGGCATGCTGATGTATCCGGCCTGGGTTCTTGCCGAATTGAAGAGGATCGCCGAAGCCTCCGGCACGCTGCTGATCGCCGATGAAGTGATGACCGGCTGGGGGCGCACCGGAACCATGTTTGCCTGCGAACAGGCGTCCGTCTCGCCCGACATCTTGTGCACCTCGAAAGGTCTGACCGGTGGTACCATCCCGCTGGCCGCCACGATCGCCACCGATGCCATCTTCCACGCTCACTTTTCGGAGGATCGCAAGAAGACGTTTTTCCATTCGAGCTCCTACACCGCCAATCCGATCGCCTGCGCGGCAGCACTTGCCAATGTCGAGATCTGGCGTGACGAGCCGGTGGCCGAGCGGATCGCGGTCTTGAGCGCGAGGCAGGCCGCCGGGCTGCAACGCTTCCGGGTCAATCCATATTTCACCGACTGCCGGACAACCGGCACCATCGCGGCACTCGACCTACGCACCGGCTCAGCCGGTTATCTGGCCGAGATCGGGCCAAAACTGCGCGCTTTTTTCCTTGAGCGGGGGCTACTTGTGCGCCCGCTCGGCAATGTCCTCTATCTTCTACCGCCCTATTGCATCACCAGCGACGAATTGGGCGGGCTCTATGACGCGATAGAGGAGGCCGGCGAACGCTTCGGCTCGCGGCCATGAACCTATCGTCGCGCGTTCTCGGCTTCGGCCATCATGCGCCGGCGCGCAAGGTCGAGAACCCGGAAATCGAAGACCGGCTCGGGCTTGAGCCCGGCTGGATCGAGCGGCGCACCGGAATTCGCTCGCGCTTCTGGGCAACAGACGAAGACACGCTGTCGGGCCTTGCCGCCTCTGCCGGCGACATGGCGCTGACCAATGCCGGTATCGACCGCGGCGACGTCGGTCTACTCTTGCTCGCCACGTCGACGCCCGATCACCTTCTGCCGCCAAGCGCGCCGCTGGTCGCACATCGGCTGGGGCTAGGCCGCGCCGGAGCGATCGACCTGACCGGCGCCTGCGCCGGCTTCATCTATGCGCTGATGTTCGCCGACGGGTTCACCCGCCTGCACGGCAAAGCGAGCCTTGTCATCGCCGCCAACATCCTCAGCCACCGCATCAATTTGGCCGAGCGCGCCAGCGCCGTGCTGTTTGCCGATGCCGCCGGCGCCATGGTGATCAGTCCTTGCGATGACCCGGATCGAGGCATTCTCGGCGCTTCGGTGGATTCCGACGGCTCGCGCTACGGGCTAATCCAGATTCCCGCCGGGGGAAGCAACACTCCGTTCCATGCCGACCTCGACCTCGCGCAGACACGGATGACGATCACTGACGGCCGTGAAGTATTCAGCAAGGCCGTGGAGATGATGACCGCCTGCTCGAGAGATGCGCTCACTGCTGCCCGACTGAGGCCGCAAGACCTCGATCGTTTCGTGCCGCATCAGGCCAATGCGCGCATTTTCGACGCGGTCGGCAGGAACCTCGGCATCGCTGATCACTCGATCGTCAAGACGATCGCCGAATATGGCAACTCTTCCGCCGCGACGATCCCGCTCTCATTGTCGCTGGCCCATCGGGCGCAGCCGTTTCGGCCTGGCGAGAAAGTCCTCTTGGCGGCAGCGGGTGCGGGTCTCAGCGGCGGCGCGCTTGTGGTGGGAATTTAGCAAAGCAATGCTTGCGCACAGGACTGCTCATGAATGAGACTATGAGAATGGCTCAATACGTAAATAGTCGCCGGCAAGCTCCATAGAGCTGGGTTCCGTGCGGTGCTCCGCGATGTCTAAGTATCGACCCGCTTGCTCAAATCGCAGCGCTCATCGAAGGCCAGCAATACCTCATGCAGAGCGAAAATCCTCAACCGCCCGTTTCAAAGACGCTCGCCCCATTTCGAAACAAGGTGTTTCGCTCAATTTGGGCGGCCACCCAGATTTCCAGCCTCGGTTGGCTAGTGCAAACGGTCGCCATCAGTTGGCTTATGGCAACGATTTCAGCGTCCGACCTCATGGTGGCACTCGTCCAGGCCGCATCCACATTGCCGGTGTTCTTCCTCTCAGTTTTCGCCGGAGCCATTGCCGACAACTTCAGCCGCCGGTGGGTGATGTTTGCGGGACACTGCCTGATAGCATCGGCGTCGACGACGCTGATGATTTCTGTGGGTCTGGGATTTGTCAGTCCTTGGCTGATTCTCGGGTTAGGTTTCCTGGCCGGCTGCGGCTTTGCCTTGAATGATCCGGCTTGGCACGCTTCGGTCGGCGATATCCTTCACAAACGCGACATTCCGGCCGCAGTGACGCTTATGTCCGTCGGATACAACATTGTGCGCAGCGTTGGTCCGGCCTTGGGGGGCGTGATCCTGGCCGTCTTTGGGCCGCTGGCCGCTTTCGCCTTGGCTGCGGTGAGTGATCTGGCGCCCATAAGCGCGATATGGCGCACCAAATGGGAGGTCCGCTCTTCGCCTCTCCCTCGTGAGAGAATGACGACGGCAATTCATGACGGAGTGCGCTTTACTGCGATGTCTTTGGAGATCAGGGCAGCGACCGCCCGAGCCGCTCTTTTCGGATTGGCAAGCATCTCCATTCTGGCGTTGCTCCCCCTCGTCGTCCGGGATCAGTTGAAGAGTGGGCCAATTGTCTACGGTATCTTATTGGCCGGCTTCGGCATGGGTGCTTTCATCGCGGGCATGGGCAACGGCTTCTTGAGGAAGGTCACGTCTCAAAACAGGCTGGTGGCCTTCGCCTCTGTGGCTTGTGCAGTCTGTTGCCTCTCCCTTGCCCTTACATCGTCGATTCCTGTGGCGGCCATTTCGCTGGCGCTCGGCGGAGCGGGTTGGCTTATCACCTGGACGGGCATTGACGTGTCGGTGCAGTTGGCAAGCCCAAGGTGGGTTGTAGGCCGCACGCTCTCCATTTACTACGCCTTGAGCGCAGGCGGTATGGCTGCTGGCAGCTGGATCTGGGGTTCTGTCGCGCAAAACTATTCCTTGACCTTAGCATTGGAGGGCGCCGCAGGCGCTCTGTTGCTGGTTGCAGCAGCGGGGATCGTGTTGCCGGTCCGTCCCTGGGAAGAAACCGATCAAGAAAGTTCAGTTTTTCATCCGCCGGACGTGGCTCTCGATCTGAAACCCAGAAGTGGCCCTATCGTGGCCAAGGTCGAGTATTTGATATCGGAGGAAAATATCGAGGCCTTTCTGGGCTCCATGCGCACGCGGCGACACGTCCAGAGCCGTGCCGGTGCACGAAACTGGACGCTCCAGCGAAATCTGCAAACACCGTCACTTTGGACGGAGACATTCCGCACCCCCACCTGGATGGACTTTCTCCGCCTAAATCATCGACTCACCGCAGCAGATAAGGAAGTCGCCCAGCATCTCCTGTCACTGCATGAAGGAGAGGTGCCTCCGCAGACAGTGCTTTCGATTGAACGGACGACCGAGGCAATTCGTACCCGTACCTCGACAATCTTTTCTCGTCCTCCAAGATGACGCCATCAAGCTGCTGTCCAGGGACAGGGTGGATCACCGGTGCTTTGCAGAGCACAGCCTCACACCGAGAGCAGCGTGCTCCGGGTTGTGCGCTTTCGCGCGCACCCAGGCGAGATGATGGTGAACGCGGCGTCAAGTGGAAGTCCCCTGCATACGCTTGCGGAGTCTTCTGCGAGAGCCCATGCCGACGAGCGCCAAACAAGGTTTGATGCCTTTCGGCGTCGTGGCCTCAACTCATCGATTCGCGAGAAAAGCATCGAATGCAGCAGCAACGGCGCGAACAACAAAGCGGTGCTCCGGCCGCACGCGGATGAAGCCGTTTTCGACGTCCAGGATCCCCTCCTCAGCCAGCGTCACCAAACTCTCAACTGAATCGAGAAAACGAGCTGGTTCGATTTCGTGGGCGGCACAGATGGTCGGCACGTCGGCCTCCAAATCGCACATCAGTCGCTCGATGATCGCTGCGCGCACCCGGTCATCGTCGGTCAGACGGTGACCCTTTGATGTCGCCAGACGTCCACTTGCGATGTGCCGGGCGTAAGAATCCCGTGTTACTTCGTTCTGAACATACCCCTCGCGGACTCGGCCAATAGCCGACGCGCCTAAGCCGATCACGTTTTGCAAGTATCGGCCGAGTATCCCAGCGAATTACGCCGTAGGCGCGCCCGGTCTTCTGCGCTAGCGCGAGTTCGTCGTCCGGCGGAGCGAAATGATCGAGCCCGATCTCCCGGTAGCCAGCGCCAACCAGTGTCTCGGCGACAGCTGCAGCCTGTTCGGCGCGAAGATCGCCGTCCGGTAGACCTGCCTGCTCGATAGGCGCTGGTTCTTTATCACGGAAGGAATATGCGCGTATCCGAACACCGCAAGCCGGTTGGGGCGCATGGCGACCGCAGCCATCGCGGTCTGGATGCAGGACTGCACAGTCTGTTTCGGTAGACCGAAGATGAGGTCGAAGTTGATATGGCCAACGCCATGCCGGCGGAGATTTTGGACTGCAGCGGCCGTCTGCACCTTACTCTGGATCCGATTGATCGCCTTTGCACATCGGGATCAAAGCTCTGCACGCCGATGCTCGCGCGGTTGACACCGTTAGCTGCCAAGGCTTCGGCCATTTCCGGTGTGAACGTTCGGGGATCGATCTCCACGGTGATCGCAGCAGTTTTGCTGAAAGCGAAGTGGCGGCGTAGAAATTCCATCAGCGCCAAGTGCTCGGCTGGCCCGATAAGGTGAGGCGTTCCGCGCCGAAATGCACATCGCTCACCGGCAGCCCTTGCCGCACTTGCTCCGACACCAAACTGATCTCCTGACGCAGCACCGCTAAATAATTAAGGATCGGGCCGTTGCGACGGATGACCGCGGTAGGGAAGCCGCAATACCAGCACATGGATCGGCAAAACGGAATGTGGAAATAGAGCGACACCGATTCGTCGGCCGGGAGGCCCCCCAGCCATTCCTCATAATCGTCAGCACCAACTGCCGCAGAGAAGTCTGGCACAGTCGGATAGATGGTATACCAAGGCGGCCGGGGGTCCCGGTACTTTGTCAGGATTGAGGTGTGCAAGGAGCTGTCATCCCACGTCGCTGATCCATCATTCTTTCGTTGCGCGCTCGTCCTGGTCTCTGACCTAAGTCAGTGCGTCCCGCTTATGTCGCAGTCTCGTTTGGACAGGATGGGGTCAACCACGCCGGGGAGCGCGCGTGCCATGGTTGCGCCTGAGGTGATGGTGCGGTGCCGCATTCAACGTCTGAGTAGTACGTGACGCCAGTGCAGTGTGCTTGAGGCGTCTGCGGAAGAACTTTGCAATGCGAAATTCATGTCCGACGCAACGGACCTGTCAAGCCTCGTTCAGACGCCATCCAGGTCCAGCCAGCGGCCTTCCCTGCCGGCCGAAAAACCATACCGGCTTTAGCCACCGAGACGCTCTAAAGCTGACGTCGGCTCATTTGATGAAAGGAGGACGCCGCTAGGGGGTGCACAAGGTTCCCCGGCTTGACGTCGCTTCGAGCGAAGAGCGGCGGTGTGGCTTGTCGTCAAGCGCCGGGCAGCGTGCCCCCTACCGATATCCCGAAAAGATCGACCAAGATGGCCATGCCGACGCCACACGCGGTCTGGATGAGGCCGACCATGAAAATGCGATTGGCGCGTTCGTAGATGGGGCGCCGCAAGGAACTCATGTCGAGCAGCATGGACAGCGCTCTCATCTGCAGTGCGATGCCGAGCAGGATCGGCACTACGGCGAACAGATCGTAGAGTTGCCATGGCAAGGGGTTCGCGGCCCAATGAGTGAGGAAGCCGAGCGAAAAGGCAAGCAGGATACCCACGGCAGTGATTGTGCCGTTGCGGAAAATGGTCTCGATCGGTTCTTCCTTCGGATCGTGCTCGTCCAAGCGGCTTCCTTTCGTTGCTCTTTCCGTCGAGACTAAGTTCTCGAGAATGCTGTTCATCGCCAATTACTCGAGGCGAGCCGTAGGCAGCCGTTTCAGGGTGCGCTCCCTCTCGCTTCCGGCCGCGCAATGTACCTGCACGGCGAACTTACAGCGGCGAAAAGGTGCTGCGGCCACCATGCGACGCCTCGGACGCGCACGCCCTCTGTTCCTGGCGCAGCCCTTGCGGAGCGTACGCGCAGTGATCCTTCTCGGTAGCGCATGGCGCGGCCTCCGTTGCGGTCAGACGGGAAGCCGTCGCTGTTAAACGAGACTGTCACATATCGAACATGGCGAACCGTGTCGCACATTGCTTTTCGCAGTGACCCTCAAAAAAAGTGATTCCAGCGAGACGAAGGCGCGTCGGCCCGATTTTGGTGTCGGCCGCATTTACGCTTCAGGTTGGCATGTCGCTTGCTGCTCTATTTCGGAGAGCTGCAGCGGTCCGACCGGAGTGTTTCACATGTAAACGATAATGAATCTCCTAACAGAAAACACTATTATAAGTACATGTGGCTTTTACGCTGGCTCACCTCTCGTGTCAAGCGCTTTGGCGTCCACATATTGGAGACAACACGCACAAAATTTAGAGGAAAAGCTTGCTCTTTCGCCTCTATCCTTTTTATTCCTTCATGGAGATCTAGACATGTACATCAAGAGTCCTCTTCTCGGCTTAACTGCTCTGATGACCGTTTCCGTCGGTCGAGCAGCTGGCGCCGAGCGGGAACCGGCCGAGTACATCAAGATCTGCGACGTCCTCGGCTCGGGATATTCCTATATTCCCAACACCGAGACCTGCCTGCGCATCGGCGGCTATGTCCGTTACGATATCGGCCTGGGTGACGTCCGATCGTATGACAGCGCAAGAACCTCGGACGTGAGAACTGGCGAGGACCAAGGCACTTGGCGAAACAGCACACGCTTCACGTTCAAAACTTGGACCGGCCAGCAGACCGAGCTCGGCGCGTTGACGACCTATACCGAAACCCACGTGAATTTTGGCAACAGCGCTAACTCGCATGACAGTCCTCAGAACTATGATTTCAACAGCGGCCTCGCACTGGCTTCTGCCTGGGTCGAGCTGGGAGGCCTGCGAGTTGGCAAGGAGGGGTCGGCCTTCGATACGTTTGTAAGCTACGCTGGCGACGTTCTCGATAGTATGCTCGTTCCGTCGGCCGGCTTCGACACCAACGTGGCTCAGTACCACTTCGACGCCGGCAACGGCATTTCGACTGTGATTTCGCTCGAACAAGGATCGGGCTCAGCCGGTACTATCGACAGCTATATTCCGCACGTTGTCGCCGGCTTGAAATACACGCAAGGCTGGGGCTCGATCACCGGCGTCGCGGCTTATGACAGCAATTACGAAGCTTTTGCCGGCAAGATCCGCGTCGACGTCGCTGTCACAAACCAGCTGTCGCTGTTTGGACTCTTCGGCTACGGTTCCAATGCCAGTCTCAACGAGGACTCAAACGGCGCAATTGCCAATCATGGGCGCGGCTCGTACAAAATCTGGAACGGCCAGTGGGCTTTCTGGGCGGGCGCCACCTACGAGTTTGACGAGAAAACTTCGTTCAACCTTCAGGTCTCGGGTGATCAGCTCAAGGATGCTGGTGTGGCTGCAAACGTCGCCTACATGGTCGTTCCCGGCTTCACGGTCACAGCCGAGGTCGATTACGACCACTACGGCAACTCTGGCCTCGGCCCTGCCGAGCCTACCGCCGTCAAGGGCACGAGCAAGCCGAACAGCGTCGGCGGCATTCTCCGCTTACAAGGCTCATTTTGAAATCTCTCCAGTCGCGAGCATGGCAAAGGCACTTGCCTCGACAACGCACGCATGGAGAGCTTCGTTCGCCATCTTGAAGTCTGCATCGACCGTCCACGGCCCATCGTACCAACTAGAAACTGAAAGTTATGAGCCCTGTGTACTACACCTAGCCCTTGACCTGCCCGATGAACCGGCCAGGGGCCGTCAGTTCAAATTCGGGGCCGCTTAGAGGGCAGTGTGAGGCCGTGTTAGGTAAGCGCCACTGCAATGTCGAGGCCGCGACACGCCTGTCGCTTTGGACGGCTGGAATTGCCCTTCGCGGCGCCATTCATTCTCTCAACATTTACGTGATAATGCACGCTGAGTCCGAGCCGCGTGGCAGCACCCATCCTAGGTCACTATCGGGGGGCCTTAAACCTGAACAGCTCCATCGTCGCGGCTGCTGCGGAAGCAGGAGCTATCACTGGGACCCGTACTGGTGCTTGTCAGCCGCTGAGCCGCTACTTCGTCTTAGGAAGAGCATTGTCCTTGCCAAAAGCCGGCCAGTATTTCGAGATTGCCAGTGTGGCGCCGGCTGAAGAGAAATGACCATAGTCGAAATATAAAAACTCTCCTCTATCGGAATAGGCGCAGCGTCCTGCGCTGCACAGGAATTTCAGCGGATCGATGAATGTGGCGCCTTTGGTAAATGAGCGCACACGTTCGTTGATGTCGGGGTCCATCGCGATCGGCCAGGACGTATCGTCCAGATTTTGGCGCTTGGCGAAGAACGCAATTTTCCGGACGTCAGTTGGGAACTGCGGAGACTGGCCGATGACAAACACGCGCACGCCCAGGGCACGAAGCGTAGCGATTGTTTGCTGAAGACCGTCGAAACCTCTGACCTCATAGTCACTCCATCTACCGCTGAGGATAACCGTCTTGATGTCCGCTTCCAAGATGACGTCCAAGGCCTTGCGATTGAACCGGACACAATCAAGACGATCGTAAGGGTAGTAATAGAGTATCGGCGCGCAGCTGGCGTACGTATATTCAACGATGTTCGCCTGCAATCGATTTATGTTAGCACCCAAGCCGGAAACATAGTGCGCGGCGAAGGAGTCGCCCCACAAAAAAACCGTTGTTGGAAAACCGCTGGTGCGCGTGCAATCCTCCATATTCCAGCTTTCGATCCGGCTGGTGCCCTCGTTGAAACAGATGCCATTCCTCCAGTCCCCGACGGAAATGCGCCGCTGGACATAGTCCGGAAACCGTTGCGGAAAGCCATTGCCGAGCGCCCCCGCCGCTCCGCCGGCACAAAGGACAACGATCGCGAGCGCTGAAAAGGCGAAGATAGGCCCCGGGGAGGTGAAGGCCCTCTTCTGTCGAAACGGCTGCTCTACAAACTTCCAGGAGAATGCAGCCAATGCGAGGCTTGCCACCAACATCGCACCGGTCATCAACGGATCGAGTTTTTGGAACGAAAGATAGTGCGCGAACGCATTGAGAGGCCAGTGAACAAGATACAACGAATACGAGATGAGCCCAATCCAGACCAGCGGCCGGACTTCGAGCATGCGGGTGGCGACCGTCGAGGGGGTATTTTGGCCAACATAGATCAGAAGGGCCGTTCCGATGCATGGATACAAGGCGTTGTAGCCTGGGAACGGATCACTCGCCGAAATCGCGAAGAACCCGATGGCGAGAAGGCCAAATCCGGCCACCCCCACCGACTCCATCAGGAATCGGTTGCCCAGCGGCGAGGGGCATTTGAGCATGAGCAGGGCGCCCAACATGAGTTCCCAGATTCGGGTCGGCAGCAGATAGAATCCGGCGGTGGGTGCCAGCGATGTCGCCATCACCGCCACTACGAAGCTGCAGAGAATTATCGGAAGAAGTGTCGTCAGCCAGCGCTTCCCGATGTAGCGATAGATTAGGAACATCAGGATTGGTGCGAAGATGTAGTACTGCTCCGCTACGGAAAGCGGCCAAGTGTGCAACAGTGGTAGAAGCGCGGCATCGATAGAGAAGTAACTTGACGTTTTCCAGAAGAAAACGTTCGACCAGAAGGTCGAGGTAGCTATGATGCTAAGACTGAATCCGCGCAGATCCGGTGGCAGAAGAATGAACAATGCTGCAATGCAGGTGAGAAGCATCACAAAGACGAGCGCCGGCAGAATGCGCCGGGCACGGCGCCAGTAGAAGTTGACGATGGAAAATTGGCCGCGTTCAAGGTCATCCAGGAGGCTTCCGCTGGTTAGGTAGCCGGAGATGACGAAGAAGATATCGACCCCGCTAAAGCCACCCGGGATCGCCGAAATTCCGAAATGAAAGAGTACGACCGGAAGTACAGCAACGGCCCTAAGGCCCTCGATATAGCGCCTATATTGCATCCAGCGGTTCCTTTTATTTTAGATCAGGACGCGATTGGAAGCTTTCAATCTCCGGTAGGAGTGCTGCCGAGATAAGGGCGGTATCAGCCACCTTTATCCGTCCCGAATGTTCTGTAAGTTGCAACTGGTACAGAAGCACGATCGCCATCGCCGGCCTTGACGGCCTGATTGTCGAGCAGATCGCGCGGATCGTTGACCATCACGGCCAGGTTATGTCCTGTCGAACAACCAAGCGGCTGTTTGAAGGATTCTTCATTGGGTAAGGCACCATATGAGGGACAGACCGGCGGACGGGCGTGATAGACAATCGCCTCAATTCGCACTGAGCCGGCGTCGTGTTGATCGCGCAATTGAATGTTGTCTTCTTCGATTGCCAACTGCCTGGCCTGATGGGCTACCCCTGCGCTGAGCTGGGGCGAACCGCTGATGAGGAGGTGGATGGCATCGAACCGGCCGCGACTGGCCTTGTCTAGGAAAACACGCAAACGCTGCCGTTCGGAAGCGCGCAGGCTTTGCAACGTCAGGACGGTGGTCTCCTCTCGGACAAGCATTGGTGCCGATGGTTCGACATCAACTGGCGTAGTGCTTGTGCAGCCACTTACGCTTGGTGCCAGAGCGACAAAGAGGATTATAAAACGCAACATCTTTGGATGACACTATTCGATGATGAAGCCGAGACCGCCCTGGGCGCTTGGCGCGCCCGCACGGATAGCAGCGCGGTCTCGCGGGGGACTTGTCACGGAATTCGTCGGAGCGCCCCCTCCGTTCAAAGCCGGTGCCGCCCGCTCGGTCGGTGCGCTCATCTGGTTTGGGTTGGAGCCTGGTCTTACAATGTAAGGCGTAACTAGAATGACCAGTTCTGACTCCTCTTTTTGAAACGAGGTCGAGCGAAAAAGCGGTCCCAGGATCGGCAGTTCTCCGAGCCAGGGAAAGGCCCTGACATCATTGTTGACGTTCCGCCTGATTAGACCGCCGATTGCGAAGCTCTGGCCGCTGGCGAGTTCGACGACCGTATCGGCTCGGCGCGTGGAAACTGCCGGCACGGAAATTCCGTTGATTTGCACGGCACCTTGCGTCGACAGTTCACTGACTTCGGGCGTTACGTGAATGTTGATTTGATTGTTGCTGAGAACTGTCGGCACAAATTCCAGACTGACGCCGAAGTGACGGAATTCAACCGATACCTGCCTGTTTTCCTGCAGGACAGGAATGGGAAATTCGCCGCCCGCGAGAAAGCTGGCCTTTTCACCCGACATAGCGGTGAGGTTCGGCTCAGCCAGGACGGAAGCTATATGCTCCTTGGCGAGCGCGTCGAGAACCGCGCTGACGTTGACGGCACCGTTGTCGAATCCGATTTCTGCTGTACCGCCACCCTGGGTTGAACCAGACCCAGCGCTTGCAGCGCTTCCGCTTAGAACGCCCACTTTGAAATTGCCGATTTGACCGAAGGCGGACAAGTTGACGCCGAGTGACTTCATGGCGCTGCGTGAGACTTCGGCTACGCGCACGCTGAGGTTAACTTGCAGGGATCCAGCGACCTTGATGTTGTTGACGACTTGCGCTCCGTCGCCCAGATATTGCTCAGTGACTCTTTTTGCGGTGTCGGCGACCTCTGCGTCGGGCGCCGTCCCGCTAAGGATTGCGCCGCGCGGCGTATAGTTGACGCGGATGGGATAGTCGCCGACCTGCTCCCGCAACATGGCGCGTAAATCCCCGATCGGTTGCGTGACAACGATACGCAATTCGGCGAGAGGCTCGCCATTGCCATCCAAGGCGAATAGGCTGGTCCGCCCCGATTTCTTGCCAAAGACGAAGATTGTTTTGCTCGATGGCGCCTGAAAATCCGCGATCGTGGGGTCAGCAACAAAGATGGTCGTGGCTGGCGCGGGCAGATGAACGGTCTCCCCGAGCGAAGAGGAAAGGGTCAGCGTGGCGTTGATGCTATTCGAAGCCGCATGCGGCGGGCCTTTGTCCTGCTTGTTTTGCGCCGCGACACCAAGTGGGAAAGTCACAATAAGCGCGCAGAGGAGATGGCCCAGGTAACGGGGAACTGCAGGTCTTGTAACCTTGTTGGCGATCGCCCGCCAATTGAGCGCATGGCAAGGATGTTGAAGGATCAGCAAAATAGATCTTCTTTCGATTCGACAAACTATGCGGACGAGGCGTCAGTCAATTCTAGGATGTAACCAATGCCTCGGATGGTCTTGATCCGTGGCGTTGCACCTGATCTGGTCAGATGTCCCCGTAAACGATAAATTCCGACTTCAAGCGCGTTGGCAGACACGTCGTCGTTGAATGAATAGAGGTGATCTTCCAATTGCGCACGGGGCACGATGCGGCCTGCCCGGTTAAGCAGGTGCTCTAGAATACAGAGTTCGCGACGTGCGATCATCATTGGGTGCCCATCAACGAAAACCTGGCGGGCGACCGGATCAAAGTCGAGATTGCCAAATACGAGCCTCAGGTCGGTCATCTGTGTCGCCCGGCGCAGAATGGCTCTCATTCTGGCAATAAGCTCATCGGTAGAGATGGGTTTGAGCAGAAAGTCGTCCGCACCACCGTTGAAGATCGCAATTCGCTTATCGAGATCGTTAAGGCTGCTCATAATGACGGCAGGAACTGAATGCCCGTGGGTCCTCAACTGCCTCAGCCAACCCAAGCCATCGCCATCTGGCAGAGCCAATTCCAGCAGGAGAATTTCATAGCTGGCGCAAGAAAATGCACTCGAAGCCAGTTCCAGAGTACCAACGACATCAACGACGAAGCCGCCATCCCCGAGCGCAAGTCGCATGGCGCGCGCAAGATCCGCATGATGATCCACGAGCAGCGTTCGCATTTCATCTCCTCTCGAAGAGGGACGGCCCATCGAACGCGTCACCGGCGGCCATCTGATCGGAGCACACGGCGCGCAACTCGTCGCAGCTCTCGGAACTGGTCCGAGTCGGAGGGACATGCAAGTCGCTCGGTGGCAATAGGCGCGGGTGAGGACCAACTGACGGGCTCAAATACGCCGGTCGGCGAACCCACGAGGCCAGCAACCCGCGTGCGATTTCTCGTTGCATCATCTCTCCTACGTGCAGCCCCTGCGCTCGCAAGGCAGCGTCGCGGCTCAGAGCCCGATTCCCACAGAGGGTAGGGTTAGCTTTCGAGAAACTGATTGAACAAATCGATTATTTGGATCGAATGCATCCACGGTATGGATGCAGCGCACCATCTTCAACGACTGCGGCGTCCTGATGCACTGTTGTGTCTGTCGTGCTCTGCTTTTTTCGCTGTCCTTCAAGGCTGGCGAGCCTGGTGGAACCTGCGCGTCATTGGCTTGGTAGCTTGAATGCTCAACAACGGAGCGCCCTGCGCAAAGCCGCTCTCATTTCCAAAAAGCCTTGCAATCTGGTTGGAGCACTTCGCGCTCGACACCAAAATAGGCGAGGAAAACTGACGTCTGACAGGGATGTACATGCAACAGCCGATTTGCGGCACCAGCAAACGACCGCGTTCAGGCTGAAGATCGACGACCAACGGCTCCTCGATTTCCGCACCGACCGCTTTTACAAGCTCTTCCTGTGCGGGCGGATGCCGGCAAACAGCAGCACAGGGTCAGCGAAACCGGGAGCGGGCCTGCTTGATCGCCATGATCACATTGCCGCTGTCGCGCGTGCGGAGCGGAATGCAATCGGTCCAGCCGGCGGCAATCCGGTCAGCACCATCGTCTGCACGAAGCTCCCTGACGAAGACGTGCCCGAATGCGCTCAACAAAGCCGGGCGGCGGATCTTTCCAATCGCCGAAGGTGCGGGCTGGCACCGAGCGGCGAACTGCGAACTCATTCCTGCCCGGCGGCGCTGGCCGCCGCGAGCGTCGATGCGGACCCAGCCGCTCCGAATCCTCCCACAACACGATGAGCGCGTCGCGGACATCGCTGCCGTAACAGCGGCTGCGGCTCTTGCCCGCAGACGGCCTCTGCTCACGACGGTTCATAAGACGGATCGCGCGCTTGCGAATAATAGCCGGTTACCGCCTCGAACTCATCCAGAATGCGCCGCTTGTCAACGCCGCAATAAAGCTCCACGATCGCCGCTTCACCGTGTCGCCATGCTGAGCCGCGCCATCCTTCCCCCGAACCGGAATGGCACGACCTGTCCATCCCCTTTGGAACAGGACACTATTGGTAACATTTTGCTTGAGGCAATGCGGCTCGTTGCCTTCCTTTTCGCTGACCGGAAGGGTACCGGAAGTCGTCTATCGCATTTTACCCGCTGAAAGCGGCAACACCTCGACCTCAATCGCAGATCATAGGAAATAGACGATCGCGTCGGGGCCTCAGCATCGGTTCACCGGGTTTCCGTCATCGACTGAAGCGAATTGCCCCATCGACCGTCACCGGGTGGGCCGCGATACGTCGCCGTGTATGATTAGCGAGCGCACGTAGCGGAGCCATAGCTCTCCACCCAGCCATGTTCCCCTAGTTGGAAAATGTCCGGCGGACCAGAGGTGCTGTCGTCAGCTTTTCCTGAATAGCGGCCAAGGCAATCCCTACCAGTCCATCACCACCTTGCCGGAACTGCCGCTCTTCATCGCATCGAAACCGATCTGAAAATCGTCGATGCCGATGCGGTGGGTGATCAGGCCGGAGACATCCAGCGGACCCTGCACAAGCGCGATCATCTTGTACCAGGTTTCGAACATCTCGCGGCCGTAGATGCCTTTGAGATGCAGCATCTTGAAGATGACCTTGTTCCAGTCGATCTCGAAGCCGGTCGGCGCGATGCCCAGAATGGCGATCTTGCCGCCATTGTTCATGGTGTCGATCATGTCGCGGAAAGCGGGGGCGGCGCCTGACATTTCGAGCCCGACGTCGAACCCCTCGGTCATGCCGAGCACCGGCATGACGTCGCGCAGCTTCTCCTTCGAGGCGTCGACGACATGCTGGACGCCGAGTTTCTTGGCTAGCGCCAGCCGCACCGGGTTGATGTCAGTGATGACCACTTTGCGCGCGCCGACGCATTGGGCGACGAGCGCGCCCATGATGCCGATCGGCCCGGCGCCAGTCACCAGCACGTCCTCGCCGACCAGATCGAAGGACAATGCGGTGTGGACGGCATTGCCCAAGGGATCGAAGATCGCGGCAATCTCATCGGGCACATCGTCGGGGATCGGCACGACATTGTGCTGCGGGATCGCCAGATACTCGCCGAAGGCGCCTGGACGGTTGACGCCGACGCCGAGTGTGTTGCGGCACAGATGCCCTCGCCCGGCGCGACAGTTGCGGCAATGGCCGCAGACGATGTGGCCTTCGCCCAATACACGCTGGCCGACCTTGTATTCGGTGACCGCTGCGCCGAAATCGGCAACGGTGCCGACGAATTCATGGCCCGTCACCATCGGCACCGGCACCGTCTTCTGCGCCCACTGGTCCCAATTGTAGATGTGCACGTCGGTGCCGCAGATCGCCGTCTTCTTGATCTTGATCAGCACGTCGTTGGGGCCGATTTCCGGCACCGGCACCTCTTCCATCCAGATGCCCGGTTCGGCCTTGGCCTTCACAAGCGCCTTCATCATGTTCGACATCAGGATTTCCCTATTCCGTGATTGCGCTTCTGGCGAGATAGCCTGCACAACGGGAAGGTAGGCCACTAACTCGTTTGAACGTCCGGAATGGTCAGCCCCGCCTGCTCGGCCTCGCGGCGCAAATTCTGACGGGGCCTGGGGCCGATCTGCTGGATCACCAATCCGGCTGCCAGTGAGCCAAGGTCGCCGCAAGTCTGCAGGTCGCGGCCTTGCGTGTAGCCATGCAGGAAGCCGGCGGCATAGAGATCGCCGGCGCCCGTCGTGTCGACCAGTTCCTTGATGGCGGTCGCCTTGATCACCACGGTCTCGTCGCCGCGCACGATCACCGAGCCTTTTTCCGAGCGGGTGACGGCGGCGATCCGGCAATCCTTGCGGATCTGGGCCAGCGCCTCGTCGAACGACGATGTCTGGTAGAGCGACTTGATCTCGTGGCTGTTGGCAAAGACGATGTCGACCGTGCCCGAGCGCATCAGGTCGAGGAATTCGTCGCGGTAGCGGTCGACGCAGAACGAATCCGATAGCGTCATCGACACTTCTCGGCCTGCCGCGTGCGCCAGCTTCGCCGTCTGGCGGATTGCCTCCTTGGCGCGCGGCGGGTCCCACAGATAGCCTTCGAAATAGGTGACCTTGGCGCCGGACGCCTTGTCGGCTTCGACATCCTCAGGGCCAAGCTCGACGCAGGCGCCGAGATAGGTGTTCATCGAGCGCTCGCCGTCGGGCGTGACGAAGATCATCGAGCGCGCCGTCGGCGGCTCACCCTTGAGCGGCGTGGTGCCGAAGGCGACGCCCTGCGCATGGATGTCGTGGGCGTAGATTTCGCCCAGCGCATCGTTGGAGACCTTGCCGAAGAAGGCCGCGCGGCCGCCAAAGCTGGCGACGCCGGCCGCCGTGTTGCCGGCGCTGCCGCCGGACGCTTCGATCGCCGGACCCATGCGGCTGTAGAGCAGTTCGGCGCGTTGTGTGTCGATGAGGTTCATCGCGCCCTTGATGATGCCGTTGGTCTCGAGGAATTCCTCGTCGCACTGGGCGATGATGTCGACAATGGCATTGCCGATGCAAAGCACGTCATAATCCGGCATCAAAATCTCCGCCAAAACCCGAGCCGGCTTCTTGCCACGCCGGCCGGGCGTGGTCTCGCGAGTTGAAATGGGTTGCCGCATGCGCTTGATCCAGCCGCCCTCACGCAGCTGCCGGTCCGGCTTCACGCAGCAAATCGTCAGCTTTGTCCGTCTTCTCCCAAGTGAACTCAGGCTCTTCACGCCCGAAGTGTCCGTATGTCGCCGTCTTGCGGTATATCGGCCGTAAGAGATCAAGCATCTTGATGATGCCTTTCGGTCGGAGATTGAAAACCTCGAGAACAAGGCGCTCGATCCTTTTTTCCTCGATCCTTGCGGTTCCGAAGGTATTGACCATGACAGAAACCGGACTGGCCACGCCGATCGCGTAGGCAAGCTGAACCTCGCAGACCTCTGCAAGGCCGCTGGCAACGATGTTCTTCGCGACATACCGGGCGGCATAGGCCGCCGAGCGGTCAACCTTGGATGGGTCCTTGCCCGAAAAGGCACCGCCGCCGTGACGCCCGGTCCCACCGTAGGAATCGACGATGATCTTCCGTCCTGTGAGGCCGCAGTCGCCGGCAGGCCCACCGACCACGAACCGCCCTGTTGGGTTGACCAGAAATCTGATCCCCGAAGTATCCAGGTGGGCCGGCAGGACCGGTTTTATGATCTCCTCAATGACGCCTTCGCGGACCGTGGCTTGTGAGACCGCTTCGTCATGCTGCGTTGACAGGACTATGGTATCCAGCGCCACCGGGCGGAGCCCTTCGTAGCGTACCGACACTTGAGATTTCACGTCCGGACGCAGCCAGCCAAGCTGTCCCGCTTTCCGGACCTCGGCCTGTCTTTTCGTCAAATGGTGAGCGAGTTGGATCGGCAGGGGCATCAATGTATCCGTCTCGTTGCATGCGAATCCAAACATGATGCCCTGATCCCCTGCCCCTTGCCCGAGATCCTGCCCTCGTCCTTCATCAACGCCCTGGCTTATGTCGGGCGACTGCTCGGTGAGGGCCAGAACGACGGCGCAACGTCGACCATCAAAGCCAATCGCATCATCGTCGTAGCCAATATCGAGTATCGTATCGCGGGCGACTTGGCTGTAATCGATGTGGGCATGGCTGGTGATCTCGCCAGCCACAACGACCATCCCCGTCTTCACCAACACTTCACAGGCGACGCGCGCCTTCGGATCGGTGCGCAGGACCGCATCGAGAATGGCATCGGAGATGTTGTCTGCCATCTTGTCGGGGTGTCCCGCGCCGACGGATTCGGAAGAGAACACGAACTGCCTGGTCATAAAAATGCCCTCGCTTCAAGTGCTGGAGTTAGTGAGGAGTTTCTGGATTGGGGTGGCTTATCGGTCGCGGATGCCGGGAACATCGAACGCAGTGCAGAAGTCGGCAACGTCTCTTCGTACGCTCGCATGAACTTCCTGGTCATCGGGCTGGCGGCAGACCGAGTCGATGAAAGCGGCGATCTGCACCATCTCCGTTTCGCGCATGCCCATGGACGTCACCGCTGGTGTCCCTAAGCGGATGCCGCTTGTCAGCGCCGGATGCCGCCGGTCGCCCGGGACCATATTGAAATTCGCAATGATGCCTGCACGCGATAAGCGCTCCGCATAGGCTTTGCCTGACAGCGGCCGGTCCCGAAGATCAAGGATCAGCATGTGATTGTCAGTGCCCCCAGTGACGAGTTCATAACCTCGCTCCAGAAGCGCCTGGGCCAGAGCCTTGGCGTTGTGGACGATCTGCTGACCGTAGACACGAAAGGACGAGTTCGCTGCTTCCTGCAAAGCGACGGCAAGCGCGGCGATAGTATTCATATGCGGTCCGCCTTGCAGAAGAGGGAACACGGCGCAGATTGTGTTTGCTCTTCGGATGATGGAGGGGCTGATAACGGTCTTCATTCCTTGATAAAATGAAGCCACCCCGGGGACCGCGGATCGACTTGTGAGAGGTGCTGGTGACCACATCGCAATGGGACACGGGGTTCGGATGCACTCCTGCGACAACCAGGCCGCAGATGTGGGCGATGTCAGCCACCAGATACGAGTTCACCTCCGAAGCAATTTCGGCCATTGCCGCGTAGTCAAAAATACGCGGATAAGCAGTTCCGCCGACCCAAATTAGCTTCGGGCGTTCCCGCTTGGCGGTCTCGCGCAAGTGGTCATAGTCAATTTGCTGTGTCTTTTCGTGCAGCCTGTACGGGACGCGCTGATAATCGCTGCCGGAAAAATTGACGGACCAACCGTGAGTCAGATGGCCGCCTTCGGGTAAAGGCAAGCCCATGACTTTGTCACGGGGGCTCAAAAGCGCGCGATAGACAGCCTGGTTGGCTGGCGAGCCTGAATAAGGCTGGACGTTGGCGTGTTCACTGCCAAATAGCGCTTTCAGGCGCTCGATCGCGAGGGTCTCAAGCTCATCGACGATCTCGTTTCCGGCGTAGTAGCGCGCACCGGGGTATCCCTCGGCATACTTGTTGGTGAAAATCGACCCGGTCGCTTCCAACACCGCCGAGGAGGCAAAGTTCTCGGAGGCGATCAGTTTGAGAGTTGTCCGCTCCTGACGCTCCTGTCTTAGAAGCAGTTCGTGAACGCGGGAGTCGACGGCGGCTAAGTGAGGCCGCCCGTAAGTGTCGGGCTGCGCGATGGCGCCGCCGGCGGAGTTATCCATGGTAGTCGCGCTCCATTTGGACTGATCTATTTCACGATCAAGCAGGCGGTCCCTTCAACCGCGCGTCTTGTATTGCTTCCAGGCGTTGTAGGTCTCTTTTATGATGGCCATCATCGTGGGGCAGGAGATCGACCACCAATTGAGCCAGCCCGCCATCCTTGCCTCCTGCTTGCATATGGTACGAAGACTGCGGACGTTGTTCGTTGCAGCAAAGAAAGTTGGCTCTGCCCAGCCGCCGAACGTGGCGTCGAACCTGCTCGCGAGGCAGACTGGTAATATCGGCCAGCTCGCCGACGGTTAGATCCGCATGCGCGCAAAGGCCCAGGATTCGAAGGCGATCAAGATGCGCTGCCGTCCTTAGGCGATTTACCAGTGTCAACATTGGTTGGCATCAACCCGGACGGGATGCAGCAAGCCGCTAGCCCTTCTATCCCCATCAATCCGCATGAGACCTCTCTCGTCATTTGCTGTAAATCCGCTGGTATGGATGCTAATGGAAGATGGATCACAGTCCTTTCTACGACTAAGACGCCAGATATTGGGGCTAATGTACCACCTGACAGGAGACTACACTCACGAACATTATGTGAATTTTTTTTAACGTTGCTGAGAATCAAGGGTGAGGTTTGGCGAATGTCTCGCCGTCGACTGTCGAATCCTGCCCGACGGGATTATGGGGTGCGTAGCCTGCTTGTCCTTTCCACATGACCAGCGACGATGGGGCGGAGGCGGCAGACATAGCTCTGGAGCATGCTGCGGTATCTTTGGCCTGAAGCCGAGGAAGGCGGACCGTGGCTTCCGCGCCGCTGCCGGGAGCCCGCGAACAGGCCAAGTTGATCAGCCGGGTGTTGCCGTCATAGAGCGTGAGACCCAAAGCTGGCCAGCCGCGCCCTGAGGCTGACGCACCGCTCAGCGTCCACCTTGCTCTCGAAGCCCATCGGCATAGCGCCGATAACGACTTGACCGCGTGCGTGTCGACGAGCGATCGGTGAGCGCAAGGATCGAGGGTGCAGTGCAGGATAATGCTGTTTTAAATCAGCGCTGTTTTCAGCCGACTGCCTTGAGCGTGGGCACAAGGATATAGGCCCAAGGCAGGAGATCATCGTCTGCTGTTCGGGAGGCCGCCCTGGGCGCGCGACAGCCGTTCCTTCGGCTGCGCCGCTCCGCCACCATCCGCGCCGTGCCTTCCGGAGACCATTCCCGCTGCCGGCCGGCGCCCGTGAAAACCTCGACCCGGCGCACCGGCTCGAGATGGCTGGGCTCAGCGTAACTCTGAAGTCGTCATATACCGAAGCCTTCACAGACTTCGGACATCCCCCTCACAGTCCGATCCAGATGGCGTCAGGAACACCGCT
Source organism: Mesorhizobium sp. M2A.F.Ca.ET.042.01.1.1 (assembly GCF_003997405.1). NCBI lineage: Bacteria > Pseudomonadati > Pseudomonadota > Alphaproteobacteria > Hyphomicrobiales > Phyllobacteriaceae > Mesorhizobium > Mesorhizobium sp. M2A.F.Ca.ET.042.01.1.1. Next base: position 30,674 of record NZ_RZRX01000011.1, on the reverse strand, counting down.
GCGTTGATGCGGATGAACCCCTGCTTGTGCCACAATGACCCTTATGTCAGCGCGCGAGCCAAAGCTTCCGCGCAAGGCGACGGCTAGGATAAGGCAATGCCGACGAAGGGCACATTGCTTGCCACACTCTGGAATGATGGCATGCTCGGAAGGCCTAGGCTTTGCTCAGGGCCGCCTGCAAGGCGCGCTTTGAGGTTATTCACATAGCCTTCTGCGTAGTCCTGCGCCGTCGAGACCGAAAGATCAATGCCTGCCGCCAAGGCCTCTTCCATCAGGTGCTTTACGAGCCCATTTCGAATGGCCAGCTTGACCTCGGGGCCTGCGATAAGGCCGATCGCCTGCGCGGCCATATTGAGGCCAGCTTCCTCCAGCGCTCGCTTCATATCGCCTCCGTTAATGGCCGTACGCAGGAGATTGGCTGCTTGCGACTCAGCCTCGAGAACCATCGAGGCAAGATCGGCTACTTGTCCGAGGCCCGGAATGAAGCTGAGCAGTCCCACCGCCGTTGCCGCCAAGTCGAGCACTTTCGTCTCGATTTTGAGCACGGAGTCGACGACGTGCATGACGGCCCCGCCGTTCTTTTTGGCTGACTTAATGTCAGGCTGGTCCATCAGGCCCATCTTCATGTCCGCGACGGCATTCTGCTCTTCTGCGGTTTGGGCGCCGTGGGTGATTGGCTGCTGAACGTTGCGGTTCGCAGACGACATGTTTGTGCAAAAATGGGCAAAGTCTTTTTTGCTGATATTGCCGGAATCAACCGTATGCCCGCCGCCAAAGTCGAAGAATTTATGATGGGTCTTATAGCCCGTGATCGAATTGTTCAGGAGGCCAAACAGAAGAGGATCTGAAAGGAGCTGAGAGGCTGCTTCCCGCACTTTCGGATCAAGGCTCTTGTCGTCTTTCATTTTCGCCAGTTTGTCGCGAGTCAGAACACCGCTTCCAAAGAACGTGTCCTGATGGTCCTTGATCATCTCGACCGTATTCAGCTCAGTTTGCGTGAGGCTCATCGACGATGAGGCGACTTGCAGGAAATCCTCTTTGTGCATCTTCCCTTTCGAGCCACCGCACAACTGGTTCCAAGCATCGGGGTGATCGAGGAAATATTGCGCCGCCGCAATGACCTGGGGCGGAAATTTGCCGTTTTTCGATTCGCCGCCGACCATTTTCTTGAACTCATCCAGACTCAGGTCCTTGGACAGATTTTCGGAGTACCGGTAAAACTCCCGCAAGGCATCGCTCAAGGTCATGACCGAAGGCTGCAAACCTCCGCTGCCGTCGGATGGTATGTAGTTCTGCTCGTAGCTTCGCGCTTGGGCTTCCTGAAATGCAGCAACTTGTGGGTGGTGGTTTGAAAATCCGGCCAAGTCCTTGGCGTTGATCTTGCCTCCACAGCGGCCGTCGCCCTGCGAGCCAATCGCATAAAAAAGTCCCGAATCCTGCTGCAGTCCCTGGATCGCCGCTTTCAGATCCGGTGGCGTAGAGGGATCATTGGCTTTGTCGGTCAACGACTTCCAAGTAAGCGGGCATTGGTCCTTGTGACGGTTGAGTACCGCAACAATCTGCAACTCAGCCGTGGTCAGCGACCCACCGTTCCACGTGATTCCGGGGCTCGGCCTGGGAGCCGGCTCGATCTTCGGAGTGACGCCGAGCAGATGTTGGGCTTCAGTCGCCTTGGAGCGTTGCGATTGGTCCTCCTTGAGAGCCGCCCTCATATTTGGCGGCAGCAGATCCAGTGGGTGTTGCTCCAAGCCATTCAATGTCAAGACATCCGGTGCCAGATGGCCCAAAGGGTCCTGCCGCAATTTATCCATTGTCGAATCAAGATTCGACGCTGGCAGATCCCCTTGCGCGAAAGAGCCGGGCTTGTCTGCCAGCACACAAGTGGACAGCATCGCTTCGAAGCACGATGCACTTTGCTGATGCTGGGTCGCAAAATGGGAAACTTTCAGGCCCGGCCAACCCCTTGCGGACTGTAGCGAATTTGAGCGGTAGAAAGTTGAAAGATTACTGGCCGACATTATGCATCCTCAGACGTGACGTTGAAATCCCCACAAGAGACCCCGACAGAAGATCCCTTGCGTTTCACAAAATTCGACAATTCCAAGCGTCGGCAGGTCACGAATGCGCCTGCCCTGCCTTCAATTGCTGTGTTCCGGGCCGGCTCCAAGGTTCGGTCCAACACAATGGCCGGAGTCACCGCGAGAGCTGCCGGGACTCATCATGAGCGGATTAGCTTTCGAGAAACTGACGAGTTTGCGAAGAGTTCACAAAGGGGTAGCCGCAGTCATGTTCTTCAGAGCTGCGGGAAATCCTCAATGTTCATTTCTTGCCCAGCTCAGGCTTCCCGCCAACGCTATCCTGTTGTGGGATGTCAGAAGAATAAGAAGCATCCGGTCGTCCGTCGCGAACGACCGTAGTGGAGGAGCCGCGAAACAAGATCAGCACTGATTCCTTTGGCGTTGCCGCTATGTGAGTCTGCGCCTGCGCCTGCGCCACCAAGCCGTTAAAGGTCTGCTCCACGAGTGCGACGAAGCGCGGTGGACCGGAAACGAAGACGAGGCCATTGCCTGGCACGGGTTTGACCACATAGCGCTCGTCGGAGATATCAAGCTTGTCGAGAGCCCCCTTGAACGCATCGAAGCGAATCGACGTCATCAAAAGCATTCGAGTTTGCGATTCTTGTGCAGCAGACACATAGAGCACAAGGCCGTCATAGTACCATTGTAGACCGTAAAGGTTCGTCAAGCGGTCGAGGAACGCGCGCGGTGGCAAATCAGGCATACGTCCGCGAATTCGCCCCTTCACCGCAGGACTGATGTTGACCCTGATATTCAGGTTGTTGCCGAATTCCTGCAACGCTGCAGCGAGCTCCTGATCCAGAACCGTGTATCTATAGGGTGTCGCCGGAAGGGACAGCGGGACTGCATGCGCCGGGTGAATCCCGGTGGACAGAAAAAACCCGGCACAAAGAAGTCTCAAAACATGCAGGGTGACGGGTTGGATAAGCGTTCTCGGCATGTCGCACTGATAAACCAAACGCTGAAATCATCACAAGTGACTAAATTGCCGAAGAGATTTTAGATTGTCGAAATGACGCCGCCGTTAGTCAGCTTGTTGTCAGCTTGCCCCCCTAGGAGTGTTGCGCCGACACCGGGTGATGAATGGGCGGGGCTCGCCCGGTCAGAGAGAGCAACCGAGTCCTTACATGATGATGCCTGTCACGTCGATCTCTGCCACTCTAACGGCTGGCCTCCCCAGGGTCGGATCACCGTCGATTGTCGAGCAGGCCCAGTTTGAGCGCGCCTTAGGGCATGCAGCCGACTCGCTGAAAAACGATGCCGCCGCGGGGCCAGCGAGTGCGGCGCCAGTTGCTGCGGCGATGGATGTTCAGCGCGCGGCTGCGCCGACGAGCGGCATGGGCGATCGCGTGTTGCAGACGATTTCCTCCCTATATCCACACAACACTGTTTCCTTCCCCGCGCTCGACCATGACATAGCCCTTTCGAAGGGCGCTCTACCGGGACCGGCGCAGAAGCTTCCCGTTCCAGGTGAGGCGGGAACCGGAATCTCGGGCATTCCCCAACAAGGGCAAGACTTCGAAACGATGATGGCTGGTCTTCGGGATGTTTACAACGGCGTCACCCAGGTGGCGCTTATCTCCAAAGGCGTCAGCGGCGTCACATCATCCGTGAATAAACTTTTGAAGGAAGGCTGAACCGCGCGCATGATTGGCTTGGCCGAGGGCGAAATCATGCGTGGCCTGTCAGGGTGGCGGTCGGTTAGACTTGTCATGCTGCCAGTTCTCGTCGCCCTCACTGCTTGCAAAGCCGACCTCTACACGCAATTGCAAGAGCGTGAGGCAAATGAAATGCTCGCACTTCTTGAAGACAACGGGGTCGCCGCGATCCGGGTGGTCGCCAAGGATGGAACCAGCACGATCCAGGTTGACGAAAAGCTGCTCGCCTTCTCAATCAACCTTCTGAACGCCAAGGGGCTGCCGCGCCAATCCTTCAAGAACCTCGGTGAGATATTCCAAGGATCAGGCCTGATTGCCTCGCCGACCGAAGAGCGTGCCCGTTACGTGTATGCCCTGAGCGAAGAGTTGTCGCGGACGATCAGCGATATCGATGGCGTTTTTTCTGTACGTGTTCACGTCGTGCTGCCGCATAACGACCTTGTGCGAGCCGGTGCCACGCCATCCTCGGCCTCGGTGTTTATCAGGCACGACGCAAAAACAAATGTCGCGGCTCTGCTGCCAAAGATAAAGATGCTTGTAGCCGACAGCATCGAAGGCCTGTCCTACGATAAGGTGGAAGTGGTTTTGGTGCCGGTAGAACGGTCCGCACACGAGCAACGGCCCGATCCGACTGCTGTTTTGCCACAAGCATCACTACCTCTTCCTGCGCCACTTCTGGCGACCGTAACAGGTTTTGCCGCAGCCGTATTCGCCGTGGCCTGTTATCTCTTGATCGGCGTTGTTACGCGTCGGCGCAAGCAATCAACCGGCGTTTCCAAGGTCGAGGGGCGCCGGGATGCTTCTGCTGTCGAGGCCATTCGCAAAAGAATGCCTGCAATTGGACGTGGGTGACATCTCATTGCCAATGCCTATACAGACCGCCCGACCTGATGGTCCGCACTTTCCGGGCGCGAGCGAGCTTGCGGCTTCGGCCCATCCAACCCGTCTTGCGGCGCGTCTTGATCCAGCGTTATCGGCCGAAACGTTAGTGAAGTTGCAGAAGTGTTCCAGACTGCATCCAAGGCTGGCAGAATTGCTGGGCAACGATGACGTGGATCTGAACCACATCGGCTGCAGGCCGGACCTTCTACGCGGGCATGATCCATATCGAGCGGCCCTTCTTGCTGGTAGTATCTGGCATGCCCGTTCGCTGGTCGCGTTTGTCTCTCAGCCTGAGCTTGCCATCCTTGTTAAACGCATCGGCGTGGATGCACACGCATTCGGAATCCGACACCTGCTGCATGCTGTTGACAAAAGACTGATCTCGGACCCAGAAAAACTCGCTCAGCAAATCGAATACGATGGACACGCATGTCTTGGAGCTTGGCTCCAGGACAGTTCAGCGACCGAGCGTAACCGCGTGCTTCTTCGATTGCCCGAGGGGACTGCCGCGGAGACTCCAGCACATGAGCATTGGACCGCCGCCGGCCAATTGCTTTCACTTGTAGTAGCTCATTTTGAGACAGAGACCCCGGTGAAATGACAGTCGAACTTTCCGAGGGGCCAATAGCGCCGCAGATGCGTCCAGTCGGACCACTGATACCCGCGAGCGAGCTCGAAACCTGGCACAGCGCCGCGCAAGCCCTTGCCGCGGCAGAACGGCATCGGCAGCGCGTTCGAAACTGGGCACGCGCGGTTTACCAGCGGGCGTGGGCGCGCGGCCACATGGAGGGCTCGAATGCAGGCACCGAGGAGATGGCAGGGTTGATTGCGGAGACAATCTCCGAAATCGCGCGACGAAAGGCGGCTCTGGAGCAGGAATTGCCGCAGCTCGTGATGGAAATATTGAGCGATCTTATCGGCGCTTTCGATCCGGGCGAGCTATTGGTGAGGGCTGTTCGTCACGCCATAGAGTGTCAATACAGCGGCGCCGACGTTTGCCTTCATGTTTCTCCCATGCAAGTCGACATGCTTGCACGAGAGTTTGCTCGATGCGACGGCCAGGATGGTCGACCAAGGGTGCGGATCGAGCCCGACCCGACATTGTCGCCGCAACGCTGCGTGCTGTGGAGCGAGTACGGCAATGTTGACCTTGGACTTGACGCCCAGATGCGCGCGCTGCGCCTTGGTTTCGGGACGCTCTGTGAGAAAGGCGAGCTATGAGAAAGCCCGTCCCAGAACATAACGCTGACGCCGACACTCGAGCTCTCGTTCCAGCAATCTCGTCTTTGAGGGCTGCGGCCAAGCGAATTGACACGCGTGCGGTGCGCGGTCGGATCACGCGGGCTATCGGCACACTGGTTCATGCCGTCTTGCCAGACACTCGTATTGGGGAACTTTGCCTCCTAGAGGACCCGCGAACCGGGCTGTCGCTCGAGGCCGAGGTGATCGGCCTGTCGGGTGATGGTGTATTGCTGACACCGATCGGGGACTTGGTGGGCCTATCCAGCCGCGCAGAGGTCGTGGCCACTGGCCGAATGCGTGAGGTGCCCGTCGGCGGCGATTTGCTCGGTCGCGTGATCGACAGTCGTTGCCGCCCATTGGACGGCAAAGGCGAAATCAAGACCGTCGAAACTCGGCCCCTGCATGGCAGAGCCCCCAATCCGATGACGAGGCGCATGATTGAGCGGCCATTCCCGCTTGGGGTCCGTGTCCTCGATGGTCTGCTGACGTGCGGCGAGGGCCAGCGGATCGGGATTTATGGCGAGCCAGGTGGTGGCAAGTCGACGCTGTTGTCACAGATCGTAAAGGGTGCCGCCGCTGACGTCGTCATAGTGGCGCTCATAGGCGAACGTGGACGGGAAGTTCGTGAATTCATCGAAAGGAATCTTGGTGAAGAGGGCCTTCTCCGTACGGTCGTCGTGGTTGAAACATCCGACCGCTCGGCGGTAGAGCGTGCGCAATGCGCTCCAATGGCGACTGCGCTCGCGGAATATTTCCGCGATCAAGGCCTACGCGTTGCTCTCATGCTGGATTCGCTGACGCGCTTCTGCCGCGCTATGCGCGAAATAGGCCTTGCTGCGGGTGAGCCGCCGACGCGACGGGGCTTTCCTCCTTCCGTTTTTGGCATGCTGCCAGGCCTGCTCGAGCGCGCCGGCATGGGTGAGCGGGGCTCAATCACGGCCTTCTATACGGTGCTTGTAGAGGGTGATGGCACGGGTGATCCAATCGCCGAGGAATCGCGTGGTATTCTCGATGGCCATGTCATCCTCTCACGCGCTATTGCGGCGCGATCGCATTTCCCCGCTATTGATGTGCTGCAGAGTCGCAGCCGCGTCATGGATGCAGTCGTTTCGGGGACACATCGCAAGGCAGCATCCATTTTCCGCGAGCTCCTGTCGCGCTATGCCGAGACCGAGTTCTTGATCAATGTTGGCGAATACAAGCCAGGTGGAGATCCCCTGACTGACCGGGCTGTCGCGTCAATCGACGAACTGAGGGAGTTTCTGCGCCAGAGCGAAGATGACGCGTCAGATTTCGAGGAGACGGTCGCATGGATGTCGCGTCTGACCGCGTAAACTGGATTCAGTCTTCGAGGTTACGGCTTCTGAAGGAAATGCAAGAGCGTCGTGCCCTTGGCGAGCTGTCCAAGAAGGAAGCCCAGCGCGATGTGGCCGCCTCAGCCGTACAAAATGCCTCTAGGGAGCTTGCAATGATACAGCAACATTGTTCAAGAAAAGAAGCAGCGCTCTATCAGCATCTGATGTCACTCGACAACTTGTCTAGCGCAGCGCTCGACCGTCACCGCCTTCACACTGAACAACTTGCCGCTGAGATCAATTCCAGACGGCAGATGCTTGATGATACCCAAATCGCTCAAGAGGAGGCTGAGATGGCGGCGTCCAGGACGAGGGAGCTATGGGTCATATGTTCGGCGGCAAGGGACAAATGGCAACAAATCGAGGACGACGTGCGGCGCGCCGTCGAGACTCATTCGGAGGCCGCAGCCGAGATCGAGGCCGACGATGAGATACTGCTGAAATATGCGAGGGGGTCGCTTGCCTAAATGCCGCGCAACCGGATCCGACGGTCGCAAGAGGTCGTCCGAATGACACGACCGTGCAGTCTTTGATAGGCGCTGCGTTCACCCCCGCCATGTTCGAACCAGTTCTGAAACTGTCCCACACGGTTGTCTCGTGGCTCAATGATACAGCAGCGCCGCGCACGCCGTTTCAAAGCCGGATCAACGAGGTGCCGCTATCGGTGCGAACGGCAGGGCTTGTCTGGCAGCAGGAACCTGCTGCCATTCCGATGCTTGACTGCGTCTGGAGAGTGGGAGCCGAAACGGTCATCTTGTCACTGTCGCGCCCGCTCGTAGAGGAGTTCATCACGACAGTGCAGAACGGCTTGGCCTTCCCTTCCGAGCCAACTGCTTCGCTAATTCTCGAACTCGCTCTGGAGCCGCTTGTCACTCGACTGGAGGAGACGACGCGTCTGAACGTGCAACTCGTGCGGGTATGCGAAGCCACGATGCTGGCTCCTCATCTTGAACTCGACATCATTTTCGGCGCGGTCAAGGGCAAGGGCCGTCTATTCCTGTTCACGCCACTTGACGGCTTAGTACCGCCTGCGTTTCGCGCGCTAGGCGAACTGCTTGCCCAGTTGCCGCGGCAGCTGGGCGGGCTGCCTCCAGAGCTCCCGCTCATTGTTGCAGGAGAGGTCGGCACGCTTCGCCTTCCTGCGGCGCTTCTTCGAAGCGCATGTGTCGGTGATGCATTGTTGCCCGATATTGCGCCGTTCGGCCGCGGCCAGATCACCCTAGCTGTCGGCCAGTTGTGCGCCGAGGCGGATCTTGACGGCGATGAATTAATCTTGCGGGGGCCTTTCCGCCCGCGACCGTGTCCTTTGGAGAGTGCGCATATGACACAACCCGGATCGCAACTGGAGCTTACTAAGGATCTCGACGATGTCGAGATCGTGCTTGTCTTTGAATGCGGCCGCTGGCCTATTTCTCTTGGGGAATTAAGAAGTGCCGGCGAAGGGCATATTTTTGAACTTGGATGGCCGATCGACGGCCCGGTCGACATAGTGGCCAATGGTCAGCGTATCGGGCGTGGCGACATTGTCCGCATCGGAGAAGAGCTGGGCATCAGGCTCCGTGGCGGGTTTGCATGCAATGAGTGAAGCTCAGCCGACAATCCTGGCGCTTCTTGCGGTTACCGCCGGACTCGGTCTGCTGGTTTTAGCAGTTGCCACGACAACGGCCTTTGTAAAGGTATCAATTGTTCTTTTCCTCGTCCGCAATGCGCTCGGGACCCAGACCATACCACCCAATGTGGTGCTGTACGCCGCGGCGATGATCCTCACTATGTTCGTTAGTGCGCCCGTTGCTGAGCAGACCTATGACCGCATGTCGGATCCCAAGCTCCACTATCAGACATTCGACGACTGGGTAAGCGCCGCTAAAGCCGGAAGTGAGCCCTTGCGCGAGCATCTCAAGAAATTCACAAATGAAGAGCAGCGGCGATTTTTCCTATCTTCGACAGAAAAGGTCTGGCCAGAGGAAATGCACGCTGCAGCCACGCCTGATGACTTTGCAATACTTGTACCATCTTTCTTGCTATCAGAATTGAAGCGCGGATTTGAGATAGGATTTCTACTTTATCTGCCTTTTATTGTTATAGATCTGATAGTGACAACTATCTTGATGGCAATGGGTATGTCGATGGTCTCACCAACTGTTATATCTGTCCCGTTCAAGATCTTCTTGTTTGTTGCCATTGATGGTTGGTCAAAATTGATGCATGGGCTTGTGCTGAGTTATACGTTACCGGGAGGCTGATCATCACTGAATCCAGCATCATTACTCTTATGAGCCAATCACTGGTGGTTTTCATGATCTGGATTCTACCGCCGCTCATTGCATCAGTGGTTGTCGGCCTCGTCATCGGCATCCTCCAGGCGGCGACGCAGATCCAGGATGAAAGCTTGCCGCTCACCGTGAAGCTTCTGGTCGTTGTCGCGGTGATTGGGCTGTTTGCTCCTGTGCTAAGCGCCCCGCTCATAGAGCTAGCCGATCAGATCTTCACCGAGTTTCCCGCAATGACACTTAGCTACTAGTCCGCCCCATGGACGCGCCATCGGCCGATATTCAAATTCTGATCCAGACGGCTCTCGAACTCGTCGTTGCGGCAGGTCTTGGGGCAGCCCGCGCGATGGGCATCATGCTGATCTTTCCCGTATTCACACGCTCGCAGATCAGTGGGCTGATCCGGGGCTGTTTGGCTGTTGGCTTCGCACTACCATGCCTGGCACACGTCAGCGGCGGATTGCCGGCGCTGGATCCTGATACGCGCCTGATCCAGCTAACCCTGCTCGGATTCAAGGAAGTTTTTGTCGGTGTACTCCTTGGCACTTTTCTTGGCATTCCGCTTTGGGGCCTTCAGGCTGCCGGGGAGCTTATCGACAACCAACGCGGCATCAGCAGCCCGACCGCTTCGGCCGATCCCGCGACGAACAGTCAGGCTTCCGCGATGGGCGTTTTTCTGGGGATCACTGCGATTGCCATATTCGTCGGATCAGGAGGCCTGGAAACTTTGATCAGTGTCCTGTACCGCAGCTACTTGATCTGGCCGGTGTATCAGTTTCACCCGACACTGAGTGGGCCAGGAGCAATGGAGTTGTTGGGGCTTCTCGACAGCATAATGCGCACGGCATTATTGGTATCGGGGCCTGTCGTGTTCTTCCTGATACTGATTGATATATCGATGATGCTGCTGCGTCGCTTTGCCCCGCAATTTAAGGCGAGCCAACTGTCTCCGGCAATCAAGAACATTGTCTTTCCAGTTCTCATGGTCACCTACGCTGCCTATCTGGTGGAGAGCATGAAACTGGAGGTCACACGTGCCAACGGCGTGCTGGAGTGGTTCGACAAATTGCTGCCATGAGCGACACAAGTGAAGAGAAGACACACGCCGCCAGCCCGAAGAAGTTAAGTGAAGCGCGCAAAAAAGGACAGCTGCCACGTAGCTCCGATTTCGTCCGCGCGGTCGGGACTTGCGCTGGGCTCGGCTACCTTTGGCTAAGAGGCAGCGTGATCGAGGACAAATGCCGGGAAGCGCTCCTATTAGCCACCAAGTTGCAGAGCCTACCTTTCGATACCGCGGTGCCGCAGGCATTGGTTGTGCTCGTCCAACTCACAGTCGCGGCTGTTGGCCCGCTGCTTGGAACCCTTGTCGCCGCGGTGATTTTGGCCAGCCTGCTAGCCAATGGTGGATTTGTCTTCTCTCTGGAGCCGATGAAGCTCAGCTTTAAGAAAATTGACCCCTTTGAAGGGCTGAAGCGCTTGGGGTCTGCTCGTTCCATGGTCGAAGTCTGCAAGACCATGTTCAAGGTATTGGTTCTCAGCGCAACCTTTTCCATTGTCCTTCTCGGGATGTGGAAGACAATGGTCCCTCTGCCGATCTGCGGCATGGGCTGTGTTGGCCTCATCTTTATGGAGACAAAATTGCTGATGGGAATTGGCGCCGGCGCACTGCTGGTCGGCGGACTGATCGATCTTCTGCTCCAGCGCGCGTTGTATCTGCGCGAAATGCGCATGACCAATACCGAAGTGACGCGCGAGTCGAAGGATCAGCAAGGAGCGCCAGAGTTGAAAGGTGAACAGCGTCGCATCCGCGAGGAGGCGGCCGACGAGCCTGCGCTTGGCGTGCATCGCGCCACGCTGGTCTTAACAGGAAGGGCGGTCCTGATCGGTCTGCGTTACGTTCGCGGTGAAACCGGGGTGCCGTTCTTAGTTTGCCGTGCCGAAGGTGAGCGCGTTTCACATGTGTTGAGCGAGGCGCGGGCACTACGCCTGACGATCGTCCATGACCATGTCTTAGCGCGTCAGCTGATAGGCACTACAAAACTCGGCCACGCGGTTCCTATGCAATATTTCCAGCCTGTCGCGAAAGCATTCTTTGCCGCAGGCTTGGCCTAGTCATTGGAAGTCCACGACTGCCCAGTTCAAAACTGACCTGGCTCCATGCTAGTGGCAAATGTCGGCTGGCCATCCGTGCCCCAGTGTCTCTGTCAGGCCAACCGCGCAACCGCGGGCCTGGGGCAATCACTCCCCTCGGATCTGCCACCCAGCAACTACGGCAAGTCCTCCGGGCATGACCTTGCAGCCTCTGCTGGCCGGTGCGTGGCGCAGTCCGAGGTTTTGAGGCCGGCAGTGCGGATTTGATTGGTGCAGCCGTTGGAATGCCCTCGTCAGCTAGTCGTCAACTAAGCGCCCTATGTTGAACAGCCGTGCTAACTTGAGCTCGGTTGCGAAACATAGGAGTACGAATCGTCATGTATGGTCGAATTGGTGGCTCATCCGATAGTTACCGCGCGCATAATGCCGGCGAGCAATCGGATGCAGGAAGCGAAGGGTTCGCGGACACATTTGCCCGAATGCACTTATCCGGATCGGAAGGTAGCGGCGCCTCATCATCGGCGGCTCCCCAAGCATACTCCCTCAATTCCCGACCTCCTGTGGTGGAGATCAACAGGACTTCCTTCAGGAGACAGGTGAGGCAATTTCATGGTGATGAAATCACGCACATCGCCGACAATCCTCAAGAGTATTCGGAGTTCGTATCGTCACGAGCCAGGCGCACCGCGGACGTTGCTCAGCAATATGGCATCCGTCGAGATACGGAGCACGCGCGATATTTCAGTTACCAATTGGGAGACCGGAGTGCCGGACTGCTGAGAATGGAAGGCGGATTCAGCATGAACGAGTTCGAATCGGAAAGTTGGCGGGAACAATTTCCTGGTCGAACTGAGGTCACTTCCATAGTGGATCTTCAAGTCGCCCATCCGCTCGTCGAAAATGCGGGCGATATTCTGCTGGAGCATCAACTTCGGATAGACGGCGACCGACCGTTGCTGAATTGGCGTGCGGCTAATCCGGAAGCACAAGCGCGCGCGCAGACGATGGGGTTTGTTGAAGTGGATCATGGCGACCTGGTGCTTGACCCTACGCAGCATCCCGACAAATGGACGAAGAACAGTGCCGGTGAGTGGCAGCGTGCAGGCAAACCTCCACTCTATCTCCACAAAACCGAGGATAGCGACAGCAGCGATAGCGGGTCCGACGACGATTTCATGTGATTTGTCGACCCGCCGCCGAGCCTTGCAACTGGTGACGGTTGCAAGGCTGTTGGCAGTGAATGCTAATTGTCCGGCGACAGCCCCGCCTTAGCGCCAGCGCCGCCGAGCAATCCAGCCCATCTCCCAGACAATAAACTGCGGATGCGCATCGTGGGTGCTTGCGAGCGGATTGTATTCGGGCCGGAACTCCGCCTCTTGGAACCGAGCTCTCCCGAATCCAATTTTCTCCACCACACCGTTGGGTCGTTGCGATGCGCCGATCCCGATCGGATCGGCTATGCCTGCTCCGCGCTCGCAGGAAGACCTTCCGCCTCGATCTTGGCGGCGCGATCTCGGCGATAAGTTGGATGGGAGGCAAGATACGCCGCCACGTCAACAGCCGGTAACGCGACATCGCAAATCGGCCCTGACGGTAGCCGATCGACTCCAATCGCCGGACCGCAACTCGCGCAGCGGCATTCGCGGTTTGGCCAGGAGAAATGCTCGCTGACTCACAGCGTGGCCGGCCGCATTCTGAGTGCCCTGTCATGCAGCCTGCGCCGACGGGAGCTCGGCACGCGAATGGCGTGGTTGGCGGCCAAGCCCTGAGGTCAACAAGGACTTACAGAAAGCGGGGGTGAGTTTGCCGCGATGAATTATGACCTTCTCGCGACCGGACCTAGCATCGGCTTCCTCTCGCTCTCGATTGTAGCCGCGCTGTTCGTTGGATTTAACGTGGCAAGCGGTGAATTCGGAATCAGCCAGCCCTTCCAAGTTTCTGGCCATGACGGGGCGACTCGTGTGGATGTGCACCCACATCGGGCTCGGCATCGCACCATTGACCAGCATCTTGGGCTGCAGCTTCATCTCAAACAGCTTTCCTGGCTCGCCACGCAGCGCGACCGGTGCCTCCGGCGGCATCAATTCGTCGGCATTGCACAAATGTTCCAGGTATTTTTGCGCCGGAAATGCGTAGGTCTTCATGCAATCAGTCGTAATGCCGGCTTTTCCTTCATTCAATGCGTTGGCCTGTCCCAGCACCATGTTCAGCAACCCTTTGAGCTGGTCTGTGCGTTCGTGCACTTTGGGTAGCTGGGTGGAGGTGAGTAGCAGGCGTACATTACGCCCCTGCAACCCGGCGAGACAGGTTTGCATCTCAATGGCCTGGGCTCGCAGGTACTGGGCCACATCGTCCACGACCTTACCGGCCTCCTCAGGCTTCATCTGGCGCACTTGGGAGACGACGCTTTGCTGACCGGCCAGATCGAACTGCAAAAGTTCGTCCAATCGTTTGAGCCGCTCCGTCAATACCTCCATTGACAACGCGGCGCCCCCGATTGTCGAGCCTGCCCCCGACGAACTCGCAGCCACCTCTTGCGCTCTCACCTGTGTACTCGCAACTTGATCCGAGCGCGCGAGAACCTTGGCTGCTGGCACTGTGCCGGCGTTCGCAGCGACTGGTGTTGATGGCTGCCCGGCGGCAGAAGTCCCGGCGCGAGCTGCCGACTTATGCTTTGACTTCCCTTTCCTTCGCGCTGTAGTGCCTTCTGACACTGCAGCCGTACCAGCAGTGCCAGCCGGTATCGCAGCGCCTGCCCTGGCCGGCATCGCAGCGCCCGCCTGGGCCTGTGGCGCCATGATGGCTGACGGCGGAGACTGCAGGTTCAACAAGTGCATGGCATCGTGCGCAGTGATCCATGCATCGTCCACGATCCGTTCGAACAGTTTCAATGGGAGGCCGGCATCTGGGTAGGTATGGCTTAGCTTGGTATGCACCTCGTGCAACGCCAATCCAAAATCCGAAAGCCGCTCCATGATTTTTTCTACAACCGCGCAATCATGAGCGTTGAGTGTTTTGCCATCATCCATTATGCCCTTCGCCAAAGAGAGGGCGCGAAGAGCTTCTTGAGCGGCGCTTGCCATCAGCTGCACCACTCCATTTCGACCGACGAGGAGTTCCTTCAAATCTGGCTCGAACCTGCTCGCCCGCAGTTCAATCTTGGCCCGCGCAAGACCGATCCGCTCACGGACCAGCCAGATCCTGACACTCAGTACCGAGCCGGCACGCAGCCGCAGTGCGCACCGCTCGGCTTCCCGCATCACGGGCGTTCCACTGGATAGGCTAGCGGTGGCAGCGCAGGCGGATCGCTGCCGTTCGGAGCGCCATGCCTTTTTTTCCCACCACTTAATTGCCGCCGTATGGTGGTTCTCCACATTTAAAATCAACAGCTCCTGCCGGTCCGCCTGGGAGTAGGAGTAGAGTTTATCGACCATACCTGCCGCTTTCTTGGTCTTTTTGTCCAATTTCGTGATCGTCGACAGGCCAAGTTTGTCTACTTCATTCGCGGCGTCGCACACGATCTGGCAACATCTACGCACCTTGTCGTCTGGCATAATTGTCTGCGCCTCAGCCGCAGGCAGGCTAGCGCGGTACTCCAGAATTGCTGAGGCTGCATCGACGACCCGACTGATCAGCTCCACCGCCTCCTCGGGGACGTCGGTTTTCCTGGCCGCAGCCTCGCAATCAGTCAGTTGTTGAACAAGACTGTTCATTCTGAGCTGTGTCGGACTGATATCTTCATTTGACGATGAGCTGGTGCCTTCCACCTGCGCGGTTGATAGTTGGCTACCGACCGGCGCCATGGCTTCGCCCTCAGACATGGAGGGAGAACCGCGCCGCCTTGCGGCTGCGCCACGTGGCGCTACGGTTCCGCGTGGTGGCGCAGCGGCTCCACGTCGCGGTGTGTTCAGGATTTGATCTTCGCCAATCGAGGCGCCTGGCAGACTTTCGCGGGCATCGCCTGGACCGCGCGCAACTGGAAGGGAGGAGGGCCTCCTATCGGCGTCCCCAGAGCGCATCTGCTCCACAACGGAATCGAATGACTGTCCACCTTCTCCCGCAGCAAGACTTGATTGCGAAAGGGAACTGCTCGCCCGCCCCGCGCGGCTGGCTCCAGTTTCAGCCTGCGATTTCCGTGGTCGGCCAATGCCCTTCATATTGCGTCTCCGTAGTAGGCGAGAATGTGCTGCTATTGTGCTGGCGGCTGACGAGACCAGCGGCATCTTTCGGTTAACGTCACGGTCAGCCAGACCCGCGACGGCGTAATGTTCCCGCCAAAGTGCTTCTCAGTAGCAGGCCAAGATTGGCCCGAGCTCACAGGACTTTCGCAACGTTGCCATCGATGTCCTGAGATTATCAGCGCTTCAGTCCGCCGATTTCCAGGAACAGCGAATGAAATCAGACCAACTCGGCTAGCTCCCCTTCCTAGACACGTGCCTGACGATTTTATTGATGCGTCACTCCTCTCGTTCGCCACCGACAAAGTCACACATTTGCTTCAGAGAAGCGTGTGCGTTGCGTATCACGCGGACCATTTCGATCTATAGTTACAAAAAGTGTCGAGACGGGACCTTTGGATCCGAAGGTCAGGCACGGCCGGCCTAGATAGACCGCTTGGCTGACGATTAGCTGACGATGGGAGTTCTCACGAACAGGGCAAGAAAATCCGACCGCTTCAAGCTTTCGATATGGTGAGAAGAGGATCCGCACCGGCCTCCCAAAGCCGGCAGACCATCCCATGTTCGTACGGTCGCCGACCTTCTCGAAGCCAATGAGCTCACCGCGCCGGGCCGTGATGTGCAGGCGAGAGAATGGTGATGCAAAGACCGAGTTCCTGCTCGTTGCGTGCGCCCGTGGAGCCAGCAAGAATACGGTCATTGCGGTCATGCAGCACGTGGACCGTGTCTCCTGTTCGACACCACAGCATCGAGGATGCAAACGAGCTGCTGCGGCTGCCATTCGGTCGCGGCATGCGTGGACGGCGGGATTGGCCGAACAGCCGAGATCGTGGTCGACTGTTCGATGCGAGAGCAACATCCTGCAGAGCATACGTTTTTGCGCTGGCCGGTTTTTGTCAAAAGCCGTCAGGTTCTCGAAAGCTCCCGCCCTTAGCTTGATCGAGGCTAACCTTTAACACGTCGCCGCCAATGGCAAATGCCGGAGTACCTGATGATAGCAGCAATTGGGAGTGGAGTTGGCAACCTCGGGACTTCCTTGATCCGAAAGGGCCATGGGGATTCGAAATCCGAGCATTCTGGTGATGGCAAGCCGGCTGATGGCAATGATGGCAAGCCAGCTGGTGGGAATGATGGCAAGGCAGCTGGCGGGAACGATCGGGCGGATAACCGGACCGTTTCAAATGATCAACTTCAAGACAACTCACAGTCTGCAGCACAAAGTGAAGCCTTCCAAAGTATCCTGCGATCGTTCGCGTTCCAATTCGCGAACGATGCGATGGCTGAGGCCGATGAAGCTTTGGATGACACAGAAGATGCCTGACGCGGGAAATCCGGCGTGAGGTCATACAGGCCGTTATTGACGGCACAACTCCAACAGAAAAAGGAATGATCATGGCTGCAGTTGATAATAATAAAAAATCAGGCAATACCAATACCAGTAGCGCCGGCAATACCGATAAAACTAACAGTGGCACTCCCGGCAATACAAGCGGAGCTGATGCTACTGCTTTTCAGGCGCAAGTGCAGGAACTAACCAATGTTAGCTTGGAGGCGACGAAAAGGAGTGTCCAGTTGCGCACTCTAACGACCAATCTCCAGACCATCAAGAAGGCCGCCGACGAACGCGTTTCGTAATGTCGGAAGCGGGTTTTAGACTGCCCCCTAGCGCGTCTCCTTATTGACGCGACGTAGTCCCGAAATGAGCCGCATGGCAATTGCCATGCGGCTTCTATCCTGTTTGAGAGATGCTCTGTGGATGACGCCGTTTCCCTCCGTTTCGAAGTGCGTTCGGGGCACTATTGCGGTCTGACCGGCAAGACGGATCTTCAAAAGTGTTTAATCGGCAGCGGCTTCGATGCCGATTTGGTCTTTGTCGAGCAGGGACTGGCACCGCATCACCTTCGTGTAACTCTTCTTGGCAAGTCGATCGAACTGGAGGCGCTTGCACCCGGACTCAGTATCGAGGGCAACCGGAATATCGCCGCAGGCCAGTCCGTTGTTGTGCCCCTTCCTGTCGTCCTGCTCGTAGGCGAGATGTCCATTGCTTTGTCCGTGCAGGATGCAGAGCCGCCTGGTTCGACCGGCATACCGCGCCTACCGATCGGTGTGCTCGCCATGGTCATAATCAGCTCACTCGGGATCGGCGCGCTTTCAGGCACGATCTCCTATCTTGGCAATGCAAGTGGATCGAGCCCCAATTCACTTCGGGCTGAAGTCGCGTCCAGAACGATCAGTCACCGCGCTGACAATGAACTTACGGAGGCAGCGGCCCAAGAGCTGCAGGAGGAAGTCGATCGAGCGGGTCTTCTCGACGTCAAGATTGGGTCGGCAAAGGGTGTTGTGACCGCCGAAGGCACCGTCACGTCTGAATCGGTCATCAGCTGGCAGAAGCTTCAGCAATCGTTCGATCGTCGCACCAAGGGTACTCTAACACTGGTGAACGGAGTGCTCATCAAAGAGGAGAAGGCGCCATCCGCAATCGCGGTCGAAGCTGTGTGGCATGGGGTCCAACCATATATTGTCATCGACAGCGAGAAGTATTTTGTCGGCGCCATTTTGGCTGATGGATGGGTGGTCGAACGTATTGAGGACAGCCGTGTGCTGCTGAGCAGGAATGGCCGCATTGCTGCTCTCCAATATTGAAAGCTCGCAGGCCCCATCAAGCAGCACTCTATGGCCAGCCAAACATCCTGTCGCGCTCGGTGCTGACAAGCTGGCTGCGTTGGAAACATTTGCTGCCCAGCCATTTCGCGCCTGCTTGTGGCTCTCATGCAGGGTCACGCGCTGGCCAAGGCTGAGGCGCCTTCGGAGTTCGAAAGCCACGTTTCATGGCGTAACAGCAGAGTAAGTCTCAACCGATTGCAAAGGTGTCTCGATGGCCAACGTCCTGCGTGACTTCATCAAGCGTGCGCCGGCCAGCCCGGATTTAATGGTTGCGTTGATGCTGCTTCTGGCTGTCGCGATGATGGTCATGCCTATCCCGGTCGTGGTGGTCGACGCCCTGATAGGATTCAATATGGGGTTGGCCATACTGCTGATGATGGTTGCCCTGTATGTCAGTACTCCACTTGATTTTTCCTCTTTGCCCGGCGTTATTTTGATTTCCACTGTATTCCGTCTCGCGCTCACGGTCGCAACGACGCGACTGATCCTGGCCGAGGGGGAGGCCGGCAGCATTATTCATACTTTTGGCGATTTCGTCATTTCAGGCAATATCGTGGTGGGTTTCGTCATATTTCTGGTCGTCACCATGGTGCAATTCATGGTCCTCGCGAAGGGTGCCGAACGGGTGGCAGAAGTGGCGGCGCGTTTCACGCTGGATGCTCTGCCGGGCAAGCAAATGGCGGTCGACGCAGAGCTACGCAACGGCCACATCGATGCCAACGAATCCCGCCGGCGGCGCGCCGAATTGGAGAAGGAAAGCCAACTCTATGGCGCGATGGACGGCGCGATGAAATTTGTGAAGGGCGATTCCATCGCCGGGCTGGTGGTTATCTGCATCAACATGCTGGGTGGAATTTCGATCGGCCTGCTCTCCAAGGGCATGTCCTTCGGCGAGGTACTGCATCACTACACTCTGCTGACGATAGGCGATGCATTGATATCGCAGATTCCGGCCCTTCTGCTCTCCATTACTGCGGCGACCATCGTCACCCGTGTGACTGGGACGGCGAGGATCAACCTCGGTACAGAAATGGTCAGTCAGCTCACGGCCAGCACTCGAGCCTTGCGACTGGCGGCCGGCGTCCTGGTTGTAATGGGGTTCGTTCCTGGGTTTCCCCTCCCCGTCTTTCTGATGCTGGCCGCAGTGTTCGCTGCGGTAAGCATTGTCAAGGCTGATGTGCTGGGCGCCGGCACTGCCGATGCGAAAGGTGGAACTGCAGCGGAGCCTAAGCAAGCCGCGCCTGCGAAGGAATTCCCGATCGCATTTTTTCTAGCGCCAGATCTTATGCAGGCGGTCGATCAAGCCGAATTGCAAAAACATATTGGGCGCGTTTCGCTCCTGGTCACAGCCGATCTGGGCATTATCGTTCCTCGCATCCCTGTCTTGGTTGACGAGCAGCTGCCTGAATCGCAATTCCGAATTGATGTCGAGGGCGTGCCAGTCGAACAGGACGCCTTAGATCCAAACCAGATGGCGCTCCGAGCCGATGTAGCGCACGTCGACTCGAGCGGTGTCCCCCTTAGACGTGAGCCGAAAACGGACACACTCCCGGTTGAACATACCCCTGCAAAGGCCCTTACGGGCGCCGGCACGGAGCATAGGGCTCCCGGCGAACTCCTCGCCTTGCGCGTCCATGCAGCGTTGACCCGCTACGCACCGCGATTGGTGGGCATCCAAGAGACCCGACATTTCCTGGGCCGAATGGAGCAGGAATATTCTGAGCTTGTGAAAGAGGTGCTACGCACGACGCCGATTCCTCGGATTGCCGATGTTCTGCGCCGCCTCCTGGAGGAAGGTATCCCAATCCGCCACACCCGTCTCGTGTTGGAGGCATTGGCCGAATGGAGCGAGCGTGAGCAGAACGTTGCCCTGCTGACGGAATATGTCCGTTCTGGTTTGAAGCGACAGATCTGCCACCGCCATGCCAACACGGAGGGCATCGTGTCCGCCCTGGTCGTCGAGCGCGAGAGCGAGGATGTGATGCGTGGCGCGGTTCGAGATTCGGATGCAGGCCCCTATCTCGCACTGGAGGATCGGCAAAGCGAAGCGATGCTATCACAGATACGTCAGGTCCTTTCGAACGCAGAACCGGGTCAAACCCGCCCTATTCTGTTGACGTCGATGGATGTCCGACGTTTCGTCCGCGGCTTTCTGACGCGAAACGGGGTTGATCTCGCCGTGCTGTCTTATCAAGACCTCGCCTCCGACTTTACAATTCGCCCCGCAGGATCCGTCACACTCCCGCACGGATCGAACAGCGGATTGTTAGAGTAGTCCCACCTTTCCTAACTGAACGCCACGCGCCTCCCCGATAACTGAGAGATAACATGAATAGTAATACAGTTTCTCCATCGCCTATGTTTCTGCGCCGGAACTCACTTCTTTTTGCCGTACTCGCCATTCTGCCTTTGGGCGGTTGCGCCAGCTGGCAAAAGCCGGCTCTTTCCGTGCAGGAGACATCTTCCCCCGAGTTGCTCAGCGCCGATCAAATCGATCCGGCTATGCGCGAACGCATTTTGCGCGAAGTTGGTCAGGATGTTCAAGAGCGGGCTTTGCGGGATGAGGTGAAGCAGCACCCGGACAATGTTGATGCGGCGATACGACTTACAAATGCCTTGGTGGGCCAGAAGCGCCCGCACGAAGCGGTTGAGGTGCTCGACAGCGTCTTGGTTGCAGCCCCAGGAAACGTACGTGCATTGAATGCGAAGGGCGTGATTTTGGACATTGAGGGGCGGCATGACGCGGCACAGGCCCTGTATCGGCGAGCTCTCGAAAACGAGCCAGGCAATCAGATGGTGCAGCATAACTTCAATCTGTCGCTTGCCTTTAACGGCAAGTCCAAACAACCAAGGTTAGCACGATCGCAATAGGTGGGCACAGTGCATGCGCAGCCTGTTCCCCGGCTCGAACACGCGCTCGGCTCCCATCATAGATGGCCCCCTGAAGAGAGCCATATCTATGCAAAACAGTTGCTCCAGATCTGGCCGGCAGAGATCGGCAGGAGAGCCGGATGACATCACGCGGCCACCCGCAAGGCCACCCGCCTCGCTTCGTTGCCAGAGCGCCCTCTCCCTCGCCGGTCACCGTCTCGCAATGCGGCGACCTGGCTTAAGGCGGTCGACCGAGCGCCCGATGCAGTAGCCATGAATACGTAACGCAGCGATGGACCCGCCGGATCGTGTCGCGCTTGTGCTGGCCGTCCCTGCCATTACAGCACGGTGATTGTAGCTGGATCCTATTCTAGAGGCATCGATGGTGTGGATGCCTTCGATCCAAACAATCGATTTGTTGAATTCGTCCGCCTGAGGAAATTAGCTGCGGCGATCCGACTTCCGACGCCTGCAGGCGCAAAACCAACAGAGTGAGCGCTGCGGGTCCGGAGGCAGGCTGCAAAGTGCAATCACCAGCGCTGATAAGCGGCAAGTGAAGAATGTATCGCTCGGGCGACTCCTGTGTTGTGCACGGTTGCCCCGCGAGGTGAACTGTAGCAGCTTGGCAGCTCAGCGTTCACGAAAGGAGAAAAGATTTGGGGCCAAGCAAAGACCGGCTTTTTTGATTGTCTTGCTGTATCGCTATGGTGGGGCGGGCGCGACCGCTCCCATAATTCAATACGCTGCCTTTAGCGATGGACGATGACGGGATGCGTCGCCGAGACTTCAATGGTGGAGGAGCAGCGCACCCGTCGATCCATTTGCTTTCAGCGGCAACCGCCACTATGAAGCGACACTTCGCCCAACTGTGTTTCAAGCTGCCCGGAGAAGTTTATGACAGAAGAACCCCACAAGACCGACATCCTCATCGAGCTCACTGCCGATGTTGTATCAGCCTACGTCTCCAACAACCCCGTCCCGGCGGGGGAGCTTCCTGCCCTGATCGCCCAAGTGCACGGGGCTCTAAACGGCACGGCTGGACTCATACCGGCAGAAGAGCCTGTGCCTGTAAAAAAACCTGCTGTCCCGATCAAAAAGTCGATCGAACCGGACTACATCATTAGCCTTGAAGACGGCAAGAAATTCAAATCGCTAAAGCGCCATCTGGCGACGCACTATGGTCTGACCCCAGACGAATATCGCGCCAAATGGGGTCTGCCGTCGGATTATCCCATGGTGGCGCCGAATTACGCCGCTGCGCGCTCCGCCTTGGCCAAGACCATGGGACTCGGCCGCAAACCGAAAGAGCCGGAAGCCCCAGCCACGGCGCCGGCGAAACGGACCCGCAAGAAGGTCGCAGCCTAAATCCGTATCAACAGTCGTTCGGACGCGCAGCAGCCGTTGGCCCAATCTGCGCGGAATCAAAGGGCGGGGATGAGCCCCGCCTTTCCCGTCCAAGAGCCTCATTTCCAGAGTAATTCATGATGGCTCCAGCAATCCCTGCCGCGGCATTAACTTGCATGCTCCGGCCCGGGTTTCGAGCCGTCAATGCGTTCCGGCGATGACGAACCTTGCCAAGGCTTTCCCGGACCGTTAGCCAGCCTTGCTGAGGCTGCCTGCAGAGGACTTTCCCGTGCGGCGATCCTGTTCCACCTCGTAGTTGATCTTCTGGCCCTCATTAAGGGTCGACAGGCCCGCTCGTTCAACAGCGGAAATGTGGACAAAGACATCCTGACCGCCGTTGTCAGGCTGAATAAAACCAAAACCCTTCGTGCTGTTGAACCACTTCACCGTTCCAGTCGCCATATCCATTCCTTTGTAATAAGTCGCAACTTAGGCAGGCCATTCACGCCAGCCTGATTTGTACACGAGACTTTAGGCGCATCAAAATCGGAAAATTGCAAGGCCCACTCGATCGCCTGATCTCCAGCAGCAACTGCAACATATGCGAGGCGCGTGCCAGACGAGGCGTATGCCAGACGTTTCGTCGTGCGCTGTCGCTCGAACGTTGACAGAAACAATGACACACCTTGCAAACTCGGCACATCTTGTGGACGTGCTCGGGTCGCTTCTCGACTGCGATACCCGCTCCTGACCGGGTATCGTCGGCCAAAATGAGGGTTTTTGTCATGTGCCGCCAGACCGAAAGATCAGGCGCGCAGCGACCTGCACATTCAAACCGGAACCCGCGAACCTCGATTAGCTTCTGCCTGCTCCGAAGGGCGGTAGCCTGCTCTGAGGCGGGCCACTGTCGGGTTGAAAACCAACTGTCGGGTTCGGAACCCCAGATTGTCGGCAAGGTACGCGCCGCCCACTGGTTGGCCAAAGGGCACTGGCTCCTGATCCTGCCGCCATGCTCGCCCGATCTCAACCCGATCAAGACAGGTCTGCTCAAAACTCAAGGCGCGGCTGCGGAAGAAGGCGGCCAAAACTTTCGACGCTCTCTGCGGAACTCTCGGCGATATCTGCCAGCTGCTGGAGCCAAATCAAAAACCATTAATTGCGACAGGTGATTTTATGACATTCATTGCGAAGAGGCCAGAATGAACAGCGGAAGAGAGTAGCAGCTCTCTGGTCGCGGCGAGGTGGATCGTCGACACGATCGGCACCTGGCCCGTGCGGGGATCGCACCGCAGCCAGCACCAGAGCCAGACCTTGACCGCTTGCCTTGCTCAGGCGCCACAACAACGAGTGGCTGGAAGCAGATCCACGTGAACTCAGCGATATCGATCAGACGATGCTTACCCTCATGAAAGCCGATCCCGACGCTGTCCAGCGCCGCGAAATCCTGACCAGCATATGGCGCATCGGATGCCACCGCCTGCACACTCACCATCGACATGCCGGAACTCGGAACCAAAGGCCGCAAGCCTCGCCGGCCTCGGCAAAATGGAGCGGCCGCGCCTGGGCGGCCGGGCCAATGTTCGCCAGGCCCTCTACATGCCCGGCCCTTCGCCCTGCGCTTCAACCCCGACCTCAAGGCAAAATACCAGGCGCTAAAGGCGGCAGGCAAACCCGCAAAGGTCATCATCTTGTTGCGAAAGCTCCTCATCCTAGCAAACGCTCTCCTCAAGGCGCAGCGAAAATGGCCCCTAAAACCCTTGACCGAAACGGATACCTTAGCCTTTCAGGTGAGGCGGGCCGAGATAGACCAACCGCGGGTTTAACTTCGCGAGTTTAAGCTGATTATGCCGATGCAACTCTAGCGCCTGCGCGACCGTTTTAGCTTCCATCAACAAGGCGGCAGGGTGGGAGGAAGTACCCTCCCCTGCCGCGAACAAGCTTTGGACAAAGCCCCACCTTGTCCGTAATGTGATCGGGAGGCCGGGGCGCGGCGGTGCTCAGCGGATGTGACGCGCGAGATCTGCGACCCTACCCATCAGCACTTCCATCGGTCCTCGCTGGAAGACGCGCAGCCAAAGCACCGCAAAAGTGCTGATAACCACAACGAAGCCAAAGAGCGTGGACAGGCTCTCGTCTTTGAAAATGTTTATCTTCATAAGATAGGCTATTCCCGCAATGTGCAGCACATAGGCCGTCAAAGACATCGAGCCGACTGCGATTATTGGCCAGACCAGCTTTCGCAGACGCGGGAGCGCATCCACAGCGAGCATGCAAGCCGCCAAGATGATCATTGCGCAACCGGTGCTGCCCACGATCGAAAGCGTCGTTTCGCTATGAGGTGCGGCTATCCATGACGACTTGACTATAAATGACGACTTGGAAGGCTCAAAAGCGCCGTCAACGTCAGACCACCACAAGGAGGTTTCAGTCAAAGCGCGGGAACTCAGCGCGAGCAAGGATCCCCCATGGCCCAACACGGCCAGCGCGACCCCCGCCAGACCAAGGCGCCAATGCGCTGCTAGCGTATTAAGATTAAGGCGCGCGATGGCCATGCCAGCGATGAGGAAAGGAACCCAGGTCACCGCGGGATAGTAGCCGTTGACCATGAGGTTGAAGACCGGGTCGAGGAGGTTGGGGGCAACCGACAGAAGGGAGGAACGGACTTGCGGGAGAACTAATGCCGTAGCGGCAGCGATCAAGCCCAGCTGATATGCGCTGAGCCGATGGAGCGGCAATACCAACAAGAAGCAAATTCCGTAGTATTCTAGGATGACTTCGACCTGGGTACCGAGGCAGCCCAGGATTGAGCCAAGCGCGAGCAAAACAAGGGCACGAATTGCGACTCTGGCGATGGCCTGTCTACCGGCTATCCCCGACTTCGGCGCCTTGCGACCTGTAATCAGGAGGATTGAAAAACCGGCCAATACGGCAAACAGGGCCGACGGCCGCCCATGGGTTAGTTCCATCAGAAACCCGACTAGTCCTCCTTCGCCGGGGTCGGGACCGAGATGGGCGGCATACATCCCGAAGACAGCCAGGCCCCGAGCGAGGTCGATGCCGACCAGCCGATCTACTACCGACCCATTCCTAGCGTCGGCAACCGGTGCCTTCATTACCATGGTAGATTCCCTTGCTGGGTGTGTGGATCGCGGGAGCCGCGATAGGAGAGCCGGTCGGCTGCTGCCGTCGCCTCGTGAAAGGGTTCAAAACATCGCGCCATCTGGCGCATCGAGCCGGCGACAGAGCTGTTCAGCCATTAGCCTGGGGTAAGAACAACAGATCGGCTCACAAAGCCTGTGTCACGGACCTGAAAAGTGGTGTCGCGGAACCGTCGTTTTTTGCATGATGGCTAAGCCGAGAGATCCACTGCACCGACGAGAGACTCAGCGACGTTAGATATCCGATCAGTACGCCGCGGCTCCGCCGGTGACGATCACCCCGGGTGTCAAGGCCAGGGCGTAAACCTGCCATAATCTGTGGTAGTGCGCCCGCGACCAATCCGTTCGACAAAGCTCGGCGCATGGTCGAGCCAATCATATTCTTCCATGTGGCTGTTGCCTGAAAAACCGAAGACGCCGTTCGCTGGTCCAGCTGTTCCAGACCTCGGCCTGCGTCGGTCATTAGAACCGGCGCGCCTGTTTCCCAAATCAATTTGCTGATGCAGCCGCCGGGGGTCACATTGAGCAAAAGTGCCGAGGTCAGGACGGGTTTCATAGGGGCTCTTCGTTTGGCTTTGTTAACGACCCCTTTCTTGCAAGTTGTAGCTGACAGCAGCCTGAAAGCTCCCCAAATAATTCGCTGCCGCCGGTTCAGCCTATTGTCAGCTTCGACCAATAAGATGGGAGCCTTGCCCTCATACCGGAGCTCGGCAGCATGATGCGAATACTGCTCACTGAAGACGATAAGGACCTTGGAAGTGCTATGCACGATCATTTGGTGGCTGGTGGCCACGCGGTCGACTGGGCCAAGAACCTGTCCGAAGCGCGCGATTATGCAGCTGTGGTCGGCTACGACCTTATTTTGCTCGACGTTCACCTGCCGGACGGCAATGGGATCGACTATCTGCGGGAGCTGATCAAGGAACTTGAATCGGCACCGGTCATCATTCTGACAGCCTGCGATCGGATTTCGCATCGCATCGAGGGCTTCAACGCTGGAGCCGACGACTATTTGGTCAAGCCGTTCGATCTGGGGGAACTCTCAGCGCGTATCCATGCAGTGGCACGTCGCCATGGGCATTTTCCGGAGCCGCAATTTTCGGTTGGGACGCTTTCCATACAGGCAGCCGAGCGACGCCTCTTCCGCGACGGGCAGGAGGTCTACCTGACTTGACGCGGATGGGCGGTGCTCGACTACCGTCTGCCCCAGCCCTGCACGGTCGTTTCAAAAGGGAAGATCGTGGACGCGCTTTTCGGCAGACGGCGCTGATTCATACTCTAAAAGAAAATTCGGCTTCCAGTTGCCTTGGCCATGACTGCCCTTCCCGAAAGATGGGTGACAGTTCATTCCGGATAGATGGGTTACACTTTCGGCCCTTTGCAAGGAGAGCAAGGTGCCTTGGAAGGAGTGTAACGTCATGGAAGAGCGGCTGAAGTTCGTCGCCCGGCTGCTGGACGGCGAGAAGATGGCGGTGCTTTGCCGGGAGTTCGATATCTCGCGCAAGACCGGCTACAAGATCCTCACGCGCTACAACGACAGCGGCCTGGAGGGGCTGACGGACCGATCGCGGCGGCCCTATCGCCACGCCAATCAGCTTCCGTTTCAAATCGAGAAGCTGATTGTGCGCCTCAAGCAAGACAAGCCGACATGGGGTGCGCCGAAGATACGCGAGCGGCTGGCCCGGCTGTATCCGGATGTGCACCGGCCCGCGATCTCGACCGTGCATGCCGTGCTCGACCGCCGGCATGGTCGAGCGCCGCAAGCGCAGGCGCAACAGGGCGACGGGGACACCACTTTCAAACGGCTGTCGCCCTAACGATCTTTGGTGTGCCGACTACAAGGGCGAGTTCGGCAGAGAACACGGCCGGGACAGGGGATCACAAACACTTGACCGTTCCAGACCCTGGCAGTGGCGCATCGATTGACCGTTGGCTCTGTTCGTGGGCACCGAAAATAGGGCCTTCTTGGTCCTCGGCAGAGAATATGGCCCGGACGGGGGATAACAAACACTTGACCGTTCCAGACTCTGGCAGTGGCGCATCGATTGACCGTCGACTCTGTTCGCGAGCGCCGAAAATACGGACGACCCCTATGGTCAAAGTGCACTTCTGACCTGCTAGGCACTGTTCGATAACTGGAGGCACCCGCTACGGTGCCCTCGTATTTAAGACACCTGTCAGTTTCAAGCCTGGACATTGACGCGTGGCGCGGCTGCCATTCGTTGACCGCCACGTCGAATTGCCCGCCAACCAGTGTACAGCCGCCGGTGGTCACATTGAGCAAAAGTGCCGAGATCAGGAGGGGTTTCATAAGGCCTCTTCGTTTGGCTTTGTTAACGACCCCTTTCTTGCAAGTTGTAGCTGACAGCAGCCTGAAAGCCCCCAGATATTCGCTGGCGCCGGTTCAGCCTACTGTCAGCTTCGATCAATAAGGCAGGAGCCTTGCCCTCATACCGGAGCTCGGCAGCCTGATGCGAATACTGCTCATTGAAGACGACGACGACCTTAGAAGTGCTGTGCACGATCATTTGGTGGCTGGTGGCCACGCGGTCGACTGGGCCGAGGGCCTGTCCGGAGCGCGCGGTCATGCAGCTGTGGCCGGCTACGACGTTATTTTGCTCGACGTTCACCTGCCGGACGGCAATGGCATCGACTATCTGCGGGAGCTGATCAAGGGGCTTGATACAACGCCGGTCATCATTCTGACAGCCCGCGATCGGATTTCGCACCGCATCGAGGGGCTCAACGCTGGCGCCGACGACTATTTGGTCAAGCCGTTCGATCTGGGGGAACTCTCGGCACGCATCCGTGCAGTGGCACGTCGCCAAGGGCATTTTCCGGAGCCGCAATTTTCGGTTGGGACGCTTTCCATACAGGCAGCCGAGCGACGCCTCTTCCGCGACGGGCAGGAGGTCCACCTGTCTGGACGCGAATGGGCGGTGCTCGACTGCCTTCTACGCCGGCCCGGTTCGGTCGTTTCAAAGGGGAGGATCGAGCACGCGCTTTATTCATTCAATTCGGAGTTCGAGAGCAACACAGTGGAGGTTTATGTCAGCCGGCTCCGCAAGAAGATCGGCGGGGATAGAATAGCAACCGTGCGTGGCTCCGGATACAGGCTCGTGGTCACATGACGAACTCGAACAGCATGACGAGAAAGCTGATATCGTGGTTAGGCGGGGCAACGCTCCTGGTTTGGATCGCCGCCCCAACCATTGCTGCGTTCATTTTTTGCAATAATGTAAACGAAAGTTCGGATGACTTGCTCCAGGCGAGCGCAGAGTACAGAGAACCAGAGCTGATCAAGGTCTTGAATGGAAAACACGTTGATCAATACAATAACCACTTGCCAACTTATAAAAAGTACTGGACCTATCGTGAGCAGGTTATTAATAAGTACGGGGTAGTGCTTATTTCCGAACCGGAAGAGGGTCAGCAGCCCTTCCCTGATGCTCCCCTGAGTAACGGCTTTTGGGGAAACGCTGATTACCGCGTCTACACAGAGGAGATCCAAGACGGCGTGTATCATCAGTTGGCCGAACCGCTTGATGGCCGCCGTACCACAATCGCGAAGGGCGCACTTTTTGTCTTCCTTCCGACACTCGTGCTCCTGCCCTTTAGCTTAGCTGTTTGGTGGATCGTGATCCGGCGCTCGCTGCGGCCAATCGAGGTACTGCGACAGCAGATCGGATCGCGCGACGGCGGCAATCTGTCACCAATGGACTTGGGCGATTTCCCGGCAGAGTTGGCTCCAATCGCGGCATCCGTCAATCGGCTTCTCGATCGTCTGCGGGCGGCTCTCGAGGCCGAACGCGAGTTCGCCGCAAACAGTGCGCATGAACTGCGCACGCCGATCGCAGGTTCAATCGCTCAGATGCAGAGATTAGTGGCCGAGCTTCCCAATGGGTCGGCCAAAATGCGTGCGCGCGGCATCGAGCAAGCGCTGTCGAGCCTTGGCCGCCTTGTCGAAAAAGTGCTTCAGCTCGCTCAAGCCGAATCGGGGGTTGGCATGGCGGATCACGCGATCGATCTT
The DNA here is from genome assembly GCF_003997405.1 of Mesorhizobium sp. M2A.F.Ca.ET.042.01.1.1. Lineage (NCBI taxonomy): Bacteria > Pseudomonadati > Pseudomonadota > Alphaproteobacteria > Hyphomicrobiales > Phyllobacteriaceae > Mesorhizobium > Mesorhizobium sp. M2A.F.Ca.ET.042.01.1.1. The sequence continues at coordinate 853 of NZ_RZRX01000011.1, read as the reverse complement.
GTCCGATCGGTTCGGCTGGAAATCGACGACCTGAGGAAAAAGCCGCAATATGCCGGACGCCTGCATCTTAACGTCGACGGCTGCACCACTTTGATGCGCAAAGTGGATGTCGATGCGTTTGGGATCCTCCTTCGTAACCTGATCGAGAATGCGCTGATACATGGACTGCCCACTGTTCCGACAACAGTTTCCGTCCAAACTGATGGAACCATCGCTATTGCAAACGCCGGACCGGTGGTGCCCCTCCCCGACCTCGAAGGGCTTACAAAGCGATTTAGTCGTGGTGCTACTCCTGCTGCGGGCTCAGGCCTTGGTCTACATATCGCTAACATGGTTATCCAGCGGATCGGTGGCAGTCTAGAGCTTGCGTCGCCCGCCCGCGGTCGCAATGATGGTTTCGAGGCGATCATACGAATTCCTCAATGACACCGGTGAATTCGACGACAGTTGGACACAGGGCGGATTGCTGGCAAGGCTGCTGACAGGGCGAACTGTACGGCAGTATGTATACGGCGTAGAAATCGTACTTCACACAACGCATTTCGGCCGCGGCAATCAATGCCGCTATCATCGTCTGAGCAGTTCGATCGAAGCGACACGACATGATCGGCAAAATCGAAGGCTCCGCCTCACCGCTCGCTCGATTTCGCCCGGGGAGAAAAAAGGCCATCCGAGAAAGTGCAAGCCGCCGCGCAAAGGCGACGTGTCCAATTGTCTGGGTGCCCCTGTGCGCCGGCCCGATCGGGTTGGCGGGGTCCAGTAAGGACCCGGACCAACCATTCCATTTAGACGACCGGCAGGTTTTAATCGGCGTCCGGATCGCCGTCCCAAAATGCCCCAAGTATACGGCTAG